>JAILHT010000098.1 GCA_024695665.1 Lachnospiraceae bacterium | reverse complement strand
TCCTCAAGAGAACTCTTTAATGTGGAATCTGAATCAGATATCGCATCGACAAAATCCTCACCGGCAAGAAGGGTTGTGACTGAGTTGTCCCCATAAAGTGTAAGGAGTGTCGCATCGGAAATTGCCATCTCCTTGATGGTTCCGTTGTTCTCTTTAAACATGGCAATCTGATCCGCCCTTATCTGTGGTGAATCACTGCTGTCAATATTTATTCCCGATTCCTCGGTGAGAACAATATTGGAATATGTCATTCCGTTTCCGTCCAAAATATAGTTTTCCGGAAAATCTTCTATTGACGGAAATGCAGGTGTGGCTGTGAGCTCAACCGGCTCAGTCTCTGTCTCACTCTCCATTCCGTAGACAACACTTGAAGACCAGTCGATATCGGATGTCATCTGAATGATCGGCTGATTTGTGCTTGACGCTCCCGATACACTTGAAGCAACGGAAGTCGCATATCTTATGTTGTTGAAATGTCTGTTTAAGCTAACCTGCATTGACGGTTCATCGCCGACAGGTGTATTTGCATACGGATTGTAATCCGCCCTCTCATCGATTGTTGCAAAGAGATCGTTCTGTGTCTCCGATGTTATCGGTGAACCGGAAACATACTCGAGTGCTGTAAGGCTGGCAAGGGTATCCTCATTTGCCCCTACGGTTCCGACAACAAATATATTCTCAGGTTTGCAGCCCAGAATTCTTGTTATGCTCATGCTGTTGTCCACATCATATCCCACGCTGTCAGCAGTCGCATTGTCCACATACTCTCTCATATATGAGTCCATAATGGCGTCGAGCACAAGTTCATAATTGCTTCCGTTATATGTGACAAGGAATCTTGTATCGAGGGTTTTTCCCTCGGATGTGGTTGTAATAACGCCCTCCGATTCGAGGTCGGTATTTACATCATCCAAAAGATGATCCGCAAGTGTTATTGTCGAATCCACATATCCTGAATAGATTTTGCTGTTTGTTCCTGTCTGTGTAAGTCCTGCATCCTTGTAGACAAAAGATATTGTAAAGAGTTCATGATCAGTATCTATCGTCTGATCTCCGTCCTCGTCCGCCTCATAAAATGTGAGGGTGTATACCGTATCAAGCTCCTGACTCTGAGAGTTGCTTCCAAATCTGACATTCAGGGTCTCTTCGTTGTTCAATGTGAGCTGTGTGAGTTTCAGCTTTATCGCATCGAGTTTTGCCATATCCGCAACCGACGATCCGCAGTAACCTACAAGATACTTGCTTCTCGCCTCGGCTTTTCTGGTTGTCGAGTCTGTTATATAGTAGGTTCCCCTGGAGTTGCTCGTACCGCTGTCGGCGTATTCTATGCTTGCCCACTCCGAGTAAAAAACGCCATACACGCTCTGGGAAGTAACATCAAATTCTATTATGTATCCGCCGTCAAATATTCCCGCATCATAAATATAATCCGAGATATATTCTTCAAACGTGCTTCCGCTGTCTGTGCCGGATCCTTTAGATGAAACTATGTATTTGTAATCATGGACTATTCCCTGTGCATCCGGATCTTTAGCATCGTCCGGAAGGAATTTTGACTCCATATAACTCTGGGTTGTTCCGTAGTCCTCAGGTAGCATCTCCTCCTCAAGCTCCGTAAAGTCGGCATCAAGAGTTCCGAGCGCATCGGACTCGGACAGCGCTGACTGCGCTGCCAAAAAGATAGTTTTTGCAGTTTCTTCGTTCTTTATGTATTCGGAATGGTTATGCCAGCTCAAAAGTCCCCAGGCTCCAACGCCCAAAAGAATTCCCATGATAGCCATAACAACAATCAGCTCAACCATGGTAAAACCGGCACTTATGTATAATCTTTTTTTCGCTCTGTTTTTTCTGTCCATCTTAAATCGTTTCATAATGCCTCCCACTCCGCACGGTCTAATCCAGATTCAACCGTATCGTTCCGCATATTTTTTCGCGGACCGCGGGTATTTTTATATACCACTTATAGGCGCCGCTATATGTGGCACCTACAAGATTTTTATATTCAGTTGTCTCTATAATATTATCGAACAAACTGCTGCTTTTCATAACAAATCAATGCTTATATACAATAATTTATTTATTCGTAATAAGCCACTCTTCTGAGTTCCTCCATAGTGGTCACTCCCTGCTCAAGGAGTTCGATTCCGGCCTGCTTTAAGGTCTTCATACCCTGAACTTCAACCGCATATTTCTTTATGTCCGCAGTCGATGCCTTGGCGGTTATCATCTCTCTTATATGCTGGTCTATCTCAAGCATCTCATGGATTGCTATACGTCCGTCATATCCCGTCCCGTTGCACTTGGTACATCCTTTTCCGACTTTTATAAGCGGTATTCTCTTTCCGACAAAGGCCACATCTGACTCCGTCATCTCATATTCGGTTGCACAGTTCGGACAAACCTTTCTCATGAGTCGCTGCGCCACAAGTCCGACAAGCGCACTGGAGATAAGGTATGGCTCAAGTCCCATATCGACAAGTCTTATAATCGAAGATGCCGCATCATTTGTATGTAATGTAGAAAGAACAAGATGTCCTGTAATAGCCGCTCTCACCGATATCGAGGCGGTCTCGTTATCTCTGGTCTCTCCTACCATTATTACGTCGGGATCCTGTCTGAGCAAAGCTCTTAAGCCCACCTCAAAAGTAAGCCCTGCCTGAGTGTTTACCTGCATCTGATTTATCTTTGGAACATTCTTCTCCACCGGATCCTCTATTGTCGAAATATTTACCGGCCTTTTTGAGAGCTCCGCAAGCGCCATATAAAGTGTCGTAGATTTTCCCGATCCCGTAGGTCCGGTCAGATATACGATTCCGTTAGGTGAGCGCAACATTCTCATAAACTTCTCGTAGTTGTCATCATTCATTCCAAAATGGTCTTCATGATCTATCTTTGAATTGCTGGCAAGAAGTCGCATAACCGTCTTCTCTCCGAATGTTGTCGGAATTGTTGAGACACGGACGTTCACTATCTGCTCACGCAGTTTTATTCTGAAATGTCCGTCCTGTGGAATTCTATGCTCTGCTATATCAAGTTCCGACATGATTTTTATACGCGCGGTGAGGGATGCATGTATGCTCTTCTGTATCTTTACATACTCCATCATAGCTCCGTCAAAACGCATTCTTATAACAGTATCTTTCTCCTGTGGTTCAATATGAATATCTGAAGCATTGTCGGTGTAAGCTTTGTCCAACAAACTGTTTACGAGATTTATTATCGGCGTGTCATCTGCTCCCGCCTCAGAGTCTATGATGAGCTCATCGATATCTGTATTGTTCTCGCCTTCCTTATTTGCCCTGTTGGCCGCCTTCTTTGCCTGTACATCGGAATAATAATATCTGATGGCATCGGTGAGCGGTTCCGTCTCAGCGAGCATAAGGCTTACGTTTTTTCCGGTGGTCTGTCTTATATCCTCTATTCCATAAAGATTCAAAGGATCATTTACGACGAGTCCAACCGACTCACCCTCAATGCTGACCGGCATCATAAGATACTGCTCAGCCATCTGCTGCGGTATAAGTGCAACCGCCTGTGTGTCCACATTCATCATGGCCACATCGACAAGCGGTATGTTAAGCCTGGTTCCAAGTGCCATAAGCATCTGGTTTTCCGTTATTATTCCCTGCGAGATAAGAATCTGTCCCATTCTCTCGCCACGATGTTCTTTCTGATACGCAAGAACATCCATAAGCTGCTGTTCCGAAATAACTCCCTGCTCTACAAGAACATCACCCAATCTGACGTTTTTAATCGAACTGATATCCATATATACTATTCTCTCCCTATTCCTTAATACCTGTCATGAACATATTCAAGGTGAGCTGGAGCTGCTTTGTTCCGCTGGCCTCAAGTTCAAGTTCTCCGTCCTCGTTTACAGTTCCCGTTGTGCCGGTCTCCGACCATTTGCAGGACACAACTGTTATCTTTGGGCTGTAAGCGTCTATATCATCAAGCATGCTTGTGATATTCGCATCGGTTCCCTCAACCTTCATGGAAACCGTTATCGCATATATCCCCGAATCCTTTGTGTCGCTTACCGTGACATCCGTCAGCTCGTCAAGCACGCTTAAGTCTCCGTTTGAGTAGATGTCAATCTCTGTGCTGCTCTCAGTCTCATCCTCAACCGTTTCCTCATACTCTTCCATCTTTGTGTAAAGTTCTGAGTTGACATAAGGTTCAAAAGCCACGGTATCATCCGGCACGGTGATTGAAAGGTCCTTTGCCATCAAGCCTTTTTTCAACATATATTCCGTGAAAAACTCATCTATCTCTGCGCTGTACATAGGCTCATAGAAATTTGCATTAAGCTCATCCACTTCCTCCTGCAAAGCATCATTTTTCTCCACAAGTGTAGGAAGAAGTGCAACCTTCTGATCCAGTACCGTCTTTGTTGCCTCAGCATCCTCTATGTCGAGATTTTTGTCCGCTATAGCCAGATAAAGCGGTCTTATGGCTCCAAGTACAAATATCGCAATAATAACTATCAATCCAAGTCTGTACAGAAGTTTTTTGTCTCTTTCTGTCATATCTATTTGAAGCTGCATATCATTATCTCCCTATTCCCCCGCGGTCTCTGAGAGAGCGCAAACCATATTTATTGTCCAGTCCTCTGTCTTCTTGTTGTATGTATATCCCGTGTAATCAACATATGTAAAAATATCCTCACCGTTCAAAAGGTCAATAAATTTACTGGTTGATTCAACATCTGCCGCAGTGGCCTGTATCGAGAGTATTCCGGATTTTGCATCATATCCGGTAAAGGTTATGTCCGCGAGTCCTATCGCCTTGGTCTCGATTATCTTTCTCACACTCGATTTTAATGCCGGATATGAATCTATCTCCTTCATCAAAAGTTCAAGTGACTTTTTCTGTTTTGAGAGAGTGCTTGCTCTGTCTGTCTCCTCATCGTAAGATTCTGCATCTGCAAGTATTGCCATATCGGTATTGTGCGCATTGAGTTCATCCAGATAAGCGCTCTTTTGTATGCTTATAACCCCCATGACTATTGTTGTTATAAGGAGTGCCAAAGAGATTATCACATAAGGCAGAGCCAGCTTTATCGTCCTCTTGTTCTGAACTGCTTTAGGCGAAAGCTTTCTCGCGCTGTCTAAGATATTTATGCTCACCTTTGGATTCAAAAGGCCTGCTATAGGAAATGTCATCTCCCTGAAGATTCCATCTCCTCCCGACACCTTTGCCTTTGAAGGACTCTTAAGCTCAGAGCATTTTATATCTCCGATATGAAGTCCCTCTATGGACTGTCTCACCAGTTCAACTTCCTCTGCATCAAATCCTGATACCATAACTCTTTGGATATGTCCTTCAATATTTTCGGATCTTGAGAACTGGTTCAGTCTGCTGACAACTCCCGCTATCTCTATTCCAAACTCCGCCGTTCCTCTCTGTGCGAAAACCCTTGTCGCACTCGAGTAATAATATTTTCCGTTAAGGAAAAATACGGTGGTGAGCATTACTCCATCTAACATCATTATTATCGATATCTCAGGTGCAAGAATATCTGTATCTTCCACCAGATCAACCATCTTTCCTATGCCGCTCGATATACCGGAAAGTGTGACACCCGCATCATAAAACAGCTGATCGTAAGACATGATATACTCATAGGTTGACATCTCGGCAAAAATTCGCGACGTCTTATTCTCCTTGTTCAAGCCAAGTTCCGTATAACCCACAACCGGTTCTTCCTGTCGGTCTGTCTCAATGAACTCATGCTCCAAAAGTGTCAATGTCTTTTTTTGCGACAGCGTCGGACAATTTGTGATTCTTCCCAAAAGCTGTGAGCTATTTATTACAAGCTCTACATTTTTCTTCGGCAGACTTTCCTTTTTCCAAAAATCGATAATTGCATCAGTCAAAAGCTGTGCATCCGTTATTACACCGTTTAGGATACTTCCCTCCGGTGTGGCATATCTGTGAAAGTTCGTAGCCCTCACTCCGCCTGCCGTACCGCTTCCCTGTACGGCCTGTATCTCCGTGTTTGAGATATAAACTGTTAATCCCATAATATAAAACTCCCTCCGGTTATAAGTCGCTTCCGCCGATTGTATTGTATGATGAATAAACCGGTACTATTACCGCCAGCATGATAAATCCGACTACCACAGCCATAAATACTATTATGACAGGTTCAAGGAAGGTTACCATTCGCTGTGTGGCCTGCTCAGCCTCAAAATCAAGGTTGTCCGCTATGGAGATGAGCATGCTGTCCAGCTGTCCCGTCTCCTCGCCGACCTTTATCGAAGCGGCCAGTTTCTTTACAAAACCGTCTATGCGTTCAAGAGATGCGCTCATCGGTTCTCCGGCTTTTACAGCTTCTATCACACCGTCAAACTGGCTCTCTATATAGTCATTTCTTATAGTGTCCCTCGCTATCTCAAGCGCGGTTATGATAGAAATACCCGACGAGTAAAGAGAACTCAAGGTTCTTGCGAATCTCGCGGTATAAATCGTCTTTAAAAGCGGTCCGAAGACAGGAATCCTCACCTTAATCTTGTCATACATGAATTTTACTTTTTTAACCTTTAGCGCAAATCTTGCAAAAAGCCAAATGGCAATTGCAAATACTATGAGAAGATACCAACGGTTTTTGACAAAATTCGTAATTGCCAACATTACCACTGTCGGTAACGGCAAGCTCTCCATCTGCGAGAACAAATCCTCAAACTGCGGAATGACATATCCAAACAAGATAAGTACGACTATTACTATCATTCCCATCAAAATCTTCGGATAGGTGGTTGCACTTTTTATCTGTGAGTTGAGCCTGTCCTCCTTCTGGTACTGACTGGCAAGTTTCATGGATGTCGAATCCAAAGTTCCGGCCGCCTCGGCCGCACGATACATATTAATCATCAGCGAAGGAAATACTCCGTCCATATTGGCCATTGCCACCGAGAGTGGCATACCTTGAAGCACGTACGTCAAAACCTGGGCATATATAGCTCTGTGTTCCGCTTTTATCGAATCGTCGGTTGATATGATTCTAAGTGCCCTTACCAAAGGAACTCCCGCACCTACAAGCGTTCCTATCTGTCTTGCGAGCTCCGACAAATCCTTGGCTTTCAAAGGCTTGAATACCGTTTTTTTCTCGATCTGTTTTGCATCGATTAAAAGGATTTCCATATCTCTGAGTTTTCTGTATAGATCCTGCTCATCGTTTGCATCGAGAATACCCGTTATATTTTTTCCTTCTTTGTCTCTAGCTTTGTACCTGTAGTTAGCCATTGTCTCCCCTCATCTGTCTGATCAAAACTATTTCATATTCTAAACATTCCAAAATATGCATTTAAAATTCTGCCCCCAAACAAAAGTGAAATCGTCATTCCAAGACACAAAAATGGTCCGAATGCAAAATGAGATTTTTTGTCTGCTCTCTTCGTTGCCAAAAGAAAAACCCCGTAAATGCCCCCGCCTAATATAGCGAAAAAGAAACCGGTCAAAGCGAGTTTGAATCCCAGCATGAAACCAACCGGAATCATAAACTTTATGTCTCCTCCGCCGAATCCCCCGGGTATTATAAGCGCTATAACAAGCATCGGTATGCTAACCGAGAACGCGCCTATAACTCTCTCCGCGAGTGTTATTTCAGGCATAACAAACACTGCTGCAACCGCAATCGCAAAAACTATTGCAACATGTCTGTTCTTTATTTCCATAATTGCCATATCGATAAGTGAGACAACATCGAGCATAGAAAAAAACAAAAACATGACAACCACTCTAGATATCAGTTTGCAATATGCAGCATTATCCGCCGTGTACAGATCAAAATTTGCATCCGTCACTGCTTTTATAAGCGTAGCTAAAAGCAAAAGCCCACCCACAATCTCAAATATTGTATCTCTTACCGGTATCGGCTTCTTACAGTATCTGCACTTTCCCGCCAATGTGATAAAACTTATGACAGGTATCAGATCTTTTGCGGCAAGCTCGTGTCCGCACTCCGGACAATAGGATCTGCCTTTTATATAACTTTCCTTTTTTACACTTCTGTAAGCGACCACATTTAAGAACGAAAAAACGCTTGCACCCATCATAAATACAAGCAGTGCCATACAGAAAAAAAGGACATTAACCATTATTCCTCTTCCTCATTGTTCTCATAGTTTAAAACGCCTATCTGAACGCAGACTTTCCAGGTCTTGTATTTGTCCCCGTCCGCATCGTAATAAGCTATATAATTCCCCTTTTTGTAGCTGAACTGTTCAGGGAGATTCTTCTCATCATTCCAGGCGGTGAGAGTCACCTCGCCGTCCTCGTTTGACAATTCGGCAAGCTCCTCTGCCACTCCGTCAGCGAGACCGTTTCTGTTTGTAGCATCATATATGTTGCCGTATGTACCATAGCTCTCAATTGACAACAGTCTCATACTCACACGTATATTTTTTGCTTCTCTTAATACCTGGTGCGACTCAGAACTGATCTTAAAATAAGCCACACCGAAAACGACAATGAGCACAGTGATAATGAGAATCAACGCTCTTCTGGTCCATATCAATTTTATTGCATACTTCTGAGCTAAACTATCCAATATTTTTCACCCTCATTTATATAGTCGCATTTTCACTCATTAATAATGATATACTCTGTTTTATTATATCTCATTTTGTAAATTATACAAATAATTCGAGGAATTTATTAGTATTAAAGTATTATTTTTTATGATTTTAGTCCAAAAAAAAATATATTGGATACAAAAGATTCAATTTCTATCTCCTTGACATATCCTCCATACTTTTATTATCTTATTTTAGGCTAATTAAACTCAGTCGGACATATGTCTTTAATGAGTAATATGCATAGGCTAATCGGAGGAAAAATGAAACCAATAGTAAAATCAATCTACGGCGGACTTTCCATTGCTATGGGATGTCTTGTATATTTACAATCGTCAAATAAATTCGTAGGTGCTTTTCTCTTTACAGTTGGATTGTTTTCGGTCGTTGTTTTCGAGCTCAATCTCTTCACCGGAAAGGTTTGTTACAAAGAGGAATACAAGCCGGCGACAATAATGGTATGGATAGGAAATCTTATAGGAACCGTAGTCTCGGCAACTATAATAAGATTCAGATTCGGTATCACTGAGACGGCTTCAGCCATGCTTGAGGCAAAACTTGCAAAAAGTGTTCCTGAACTTATAATTGACGGAATCGTATGCGGAATATGCATAGGAATAGCGGTAAAAGGCTACAGAAAAGCCGAAGGGTTCGGAAAATACCTGGCTTTGGTTCTCGGAGTTATGGTATTTATAATCGCAGGCGGCGAACATGTCGTGGCAGATATGTTTTATCTGACTGCGGCCGGTTGCGACATAGTTCAAATGATAAAAATCCTAGCAGCCGTCACCGTAGGAAACATAATCGGAGGTGCAATAACAGTACCGTTTAATGACAAACAAAAAGAAGTGTAGCATTGCTACACTTCTTTTTGTTATAAAACATCGACCTCATTAAAAGTCATATTAGTATTGTCTGAAACCATATTCTTTGGCGGAGTGTGCTCATTCTCGTCCTTCGTCTCTTCCTTCGATTTTTCCACAAGTTTCAGTATGGTTTCCATTATCTCATCACTGCTCTTCTGATTAGGATACAGTTCGTCAAAGTTCTCAATTCTGTACAGATTCACATGTGAAAATTTCTTTTCAAGAGAAACCTTGAAATCGTATCTGTCAATCTTGAAAACCGCCTCTTTAGCATCACACTCACTGTCCTTCACGGTGAAATACTGATAGTTGAAATCCAGAACTTTTATATTTATATCTTTCTCATCAACGACAGCAGGGATCTTGCATTCCATCCTTATTCGAGGATAACTTCTCTTGAACACTTTTCCGGTCGATATTCTCCTCTCAAGGTTTGTGCTTAAGTCGTCGTACACACCGTTCCTTTTTCTTATCTCGGATGGATTTGTAGGCACCCTGTCATAGAGAATTGCAAGTAGTCCGTCGTATGAGTTCTCGTCCCTGTAGCCGTCAAATTCAAAGGTGTATAACCATTTATTGTCACTCTTCTTATCCTCGGTCGAGTGCTTTGCATTCAGATGAAGTGAGGTATGCCATTTTCTGTCCCATATATCGCAGTATACCTCCTCACCGCCTCTCTCCTCTATGAGGATAGGCTTGTCTATATTTATTGCCATTCCGGTCTCAGATATGTCTTTTGTGACAAACGGATAGGTTTTCTCTCCTATATGAAGTGTACCCTCGAGCGAGACATACACTCTCTCGGCCTCCCTGTACACCTCTCTTCCGTCCACGAAAAACAGACACATTATCATGCTGAAAAGGTTGTATATAAGCCAGAACATGACAACGCTCGCACCGAGAGAACCACTCGAAAACATTATGAATATACATCTTACTATTCCGATTACTGAGAGAACTATAAGGATCAGAATCGGAATCATATACACAAGTCTCTCCGAGGTTGTGACGGATGATTTCTCTTTCTCAGTAACCTTGAATTTCTTTAAGGAAACGCCGAAGCTTTCAAGAATCACCGGTATTATCATATATGGAAAAAGCGCATACTCATATATGGATGTCCACTTGGTGTTTCTTATATTATTACTCAAATACTTTAAGCTTATGTTACTGCTTAAGTACATAGGAAGCCAAAAGAGGAGCACCTGCCATAAAGTACATCTGAATATCGTGAACCCGAAGGTTGCGTACATTATCGGTGACATTATGTATATAAATCTCTTTATTGGTGCATACCAGTACCAAATCGAAGCCCAGTAGTTCACCTTCTGCCCGAAAGATAGGTCCTTTGAGGTGTAAATATGCATCTTTCTTCCTGTTGCTATAACTCCTCTGGCCCAGCGCACTCTCTGCTGAATGAGAGCTTTGAGTGTATTTGCTGATACACCGGAGGCAAGTCTTTTTCCTATGGCCATGGATACATATCCCTTCTTTTGGATAAGTATACCTGTGGCAAAGTCCTCCGTTATGGCCTCAGTGTAGAAACCTCCGATATCATTTAATGCCTCCCTGCTTAAGACCGTATTCGAACCTCCGTATATGCAGCTGTTGGTTCTGGTTCTTGCGACTTCGATATCGCGGTAAAAATAATCCTGCTCATTGGGAATCTTTTTTTCGGCATGCAGGTTGAACTGGAAAAGATCCGTATCATAAAAAGACTGCGGGGTCTGAAGGAACCCGAGCTTTATTTTGTCCTTCTCCTCCCTGCCTTTATTTCTGAGTTCGGCATCAACAAAATACGGTATCGTCTCCATGAGAAAACATGACTGCGGCAGCATATCGGCATCAAAGGTCACGATGTACGGAGATGACGAATGTGCGAGGGCATTGTTTAAGTTACCTGCCTTGTGACCGCTGTGATCCTCCCTGTCTAGATAATTAATCTCAAGTCTCTCGGCAAGCATTTTCATCCCCGCCCTCTTTGCATCATCACATAGATATATATGCACCTTGTTTTTGTCCGGATAATCCATTCTCTTGCAGGCACGTATTGTCTTTTCAAGAAGGGTTTCAGGCTCATTGTAAGTCGCGATAAAGATATCTACATCAGGAAATAATGCACTGTCAACCTCGGGCTTTTCATAGCTTCTGGTGTTGTACATATTGACATAGTGCACAACTGCCTCCGCCATTCCCATAACCTCGACAATGAGAAGCGAAATGCCACCTATCATGGATATTATTCCGTACCCAAAAGGCAGTGTAAAAAATACTCTCCACAAAAGATATACGGTAGTACATATTAGATTTATTCCAAACCACATTTTGGCTTTTGAATCACTGAAATGCTCTTTTATCTTCTTTGCCATTTTAATCGGTCTCCTTGAAATACTCGAATGCGCTCTCCTCGATGTTGTACGGATAGTACTCGATTATGATGCAATCAAATCGGTTCTCCTTCACATACCGCTCAATGTCAAGTTCATCAAATTCCTCCATCGACCACATCGCATCGATGCTTCCGCAGAGCGGTGCCATAAATGATATGACCGGGGAAAAATAAGAGTCTCTTATCATAAAAACTGATAGTCCGTCGGGATTGTCCTTATTTTCAATCTGTTCAAACTGACGCAGACCATTCATGTAGAGTGAATACTGCGAATCGCTGTATATGCTGTCTGAGGTGAGCGTATCCGGGAGGATCAAAGTTCCTATTATATCACCCTCCAGGGAGGAATACTCGCCGTTTTCCTGAAGTGTATTTCTGTAGAAATTCATCTCAAAATCCGGATAGTAAGCCGTAAAATCATCTATTCCCGAAAAGAAAACTCCCGTGCCTCGTCCCATGGAACCTAGCATTCCCTGTCTGTAGGTCACGGTGGAATACACATCCTCCGTCAGATAGTTTTCTATATCAAGGCCGTATCCGTATGAGTCGTTTAAGGTGTTGCACAAAACCTGTGTCGCATAGAAGGCCGCCTTTGCCGTCCAGTGATGGTCCGTCTTGAAGAAGGCTTCCTCGTAAGGCACCTCGTCGCAAGGAATATACTGATTCAAATCGAGCGTGTCGACATCCAGCCTGTTGAGATAAAAAAGAAGCTCATCGACCTTTGTCTCGGGGTCGTTTATCGGCATTCCCGTTCTTAAAACACTCTCACTTTTTACATATTTCGAAGGTGCTATGACAAAAAGCACATCCGTCCCATACTGAGACACATATTCTTTAAGCCTCATCACCCTCATTGCGTACTCGAACATCTCAGTGTCCCTCTCCCTGTAAAAGGATGCATAATGAAGGCTTCCCGTCTCATCTTTTATATAAGAGAAATCATTTATCTCACGCTTGTCCATCAGAACGTTTGCCAAAGAAAAAAGCTCGACAAAATCCATTCTCTCATACGCCTCATCAGTCATCATAGTCTCAAGCTCAGCAATCGCCTCATTTGGTGTCGCCTCACCAATGACAAGTGCCTCGTACTCATCTTTTAAAGCCTGCCAAAAGGTCGCTCTGTTCACATAGAGGTTTATACCGGAGTATAAAAAAATGAGGATCAGAAGAACTACCGCAAGAACCTTTTTTCTTCTGAAATACAATCTTCTGTTTTTTGATTCTTCAATAGATGGTTCCATATCTGTCCTTCTTTAAAAATTGAAATAGATAAACGGATTGTAACTTCCGCTCATCAGATAGCTCACCGAAAATGTAAAAAGTAAAAGTATGACCGGAGGATAAAATGTTGACAAAAATCTAGAGAGTTTTTGTCTTGGATTCTCAAACAGAAATCTGTTTACGGTCTGTACCACCGGCGCACAAAAAAAGATTCCTGCGAGTAAAAATACCCAGTTCTCCCTTACGAGAAGCCATGCCAAATCGCTTAATACTCCGTTTTGGTTTAGGGCAAACATATTTCTTATGAACACTCCCGCCTGATAGAGATTATCCGCCCTAAACAATACCCATGCCAAATTTACGATAAAGAGAGTGTATATATGTCTTACCCACATATGCCGCATCTTATCAGGATATCCGAAAAATCTCTCCGCTAGCTGAATCACAAAATAAAACAGTCCCCAGAAGATAAAGGTCCAGTTTGCACCGTGCCATATACCTGTCAAAAGCCATATTATAAAAAGGTTTCTGACCATTATGTCATTGTTTTCCACCCTGCTTCCGCCCAGAGGAAAATATACATATTCCCTGAACCAGCTGGTCAGAGATATATGCCATCTCTTCCAGAAATCGTTTATCGAGGTTGCGATATAAGGATAGTTGAAGTTCTCGGAGAATTTGAAACCAAAACAGAGCGCTAGCCCTATAGCCATGTCGGAATATGCCGAGAAATCATAATAAATCTGGAGTGTGTAGGATATGCTTCCAAGCCAGGCCAGTGTCGCCGGCACCGGATAATAATCCGTCCCTATCATCGACCAGTTGAATATGTTGTCTGCAAGGGAGGCAAAAGTATTGGCAAGCAAAACTTTTTTTATGACGCCCACCGCAAACCTGCTCATGCCAACGGAAAATTTTTCAAAGGTAGACTTCCTGTTTCTTATCTGCTGTGCAACATTTTTGTACTGTATGATAGGACCTGCAATAAGCTGTGGAAAGAAAGCTATATAGAGCCCCACATAAAACGGATTTTCCGGCTTTACATCCCCTCTGTATGCGTCGACCACATATGAGAGCGCCTGGAACGTAAAGAAGGAAATACCGATAGGAAGCGCTATACTTATAGTGCTCTCTCCGAATATCGGGGAAAATATATCCGACACAAAGCCTAGGTATTTGAATACAAAAAGAATCCCCAGATTTACGGCTATATCAAGCACGAGAAAAAACTTCCGCTTTCTCTTACCCCCGCTTGCGACGAGATAGCCCGCAATCGTATTCACAAAAACCGACCCGATGAGCAAAAGCACATTCACCGGTTCTCCCCACGCGTAGAAAAAGAGACTCGCGACAAGCAACAGTATGTTTTGCAATTTTCTTGAAAAAGAGCACAAAAAATACAGTATCAGTACAGCTGGGAAAAAATAGAATAAAAACGATATGCTTGAAAAAACCATATTACTTATCCTCTTTCTCCCTGTCTTTTTTTGTTTTTTCTCTTTATCAAAATATATGACACCAGAAAAACCACGGCTATCGCAGCCAGTGAAAGTCTTATTGCGGCAATGCACTCCGGCGTATTTATAAATGACAAAAAATAATCTCCCGACGGAATATCGTCGGCTGTAGGATATCTGTTCATATCATTACTTCCTGTTGATCAAAATTGAAGGAACCACAAACAAACAGCATGTGATAATAAAAATCAGGACCATCTCACCTTTAAGTCCGGTGGTCACAGTGCAGTCCTCAAGAAGAGAAGTAAGTTCGGACTCTATAACCTCACCGTGGATGCTAAGGTAAGTTTTGATGTTATAAATCTCCTGGTCATAGGAGTCGTTGTACCTGCTTATCGTAACTCCCTCTTTTTCGTAATCCCCGAGCGCGTAGCTTCCGGGAACCACTCCTTCCTCGTCAAGGTAATCCTCGGCCCATCTGTACCACTCCCTCTGCCTTGCGGACTCGAGGTAAGTCTTTGTCTCCTCGATTATCGAAAAGATGTAGGTGTCATTCAGATAGTTTTCCCTGAGATATGCATAACGGGTCTTTAAAAGATTTACAAACTCTGTGTCTTTGACAAGATTTGAAAAGAAAGCCTTCTCCTGCATTGCAAGAGAGTTTGGATCGGTTTCGTCATAAACCGAATTGTTCATCGCCTGGTCGAAATCCCAAACAGGTCCTATCTTTAAAGTCTCACCGGAGTTTTTGTACATATATGTGGAATGCTCTCCGGCATCGTAGTTTCCAAAGTATTCATTTATCAGAAAATAATCCGCAAAAGTATCTGAATCAATGTATCTTGTATAAGTCTTAAAGACCGTCTCGTTGTCCGACATGAGAACTTTTTCTATGTTTGAAAAATCCTCCTGTATGTATGCAAGATTTGCCTCCGACTGCTTCGACTCGCCCGGATATTTCACACCTATCCACTCATCGTTTGCCCCCGTGAGTCTGGCATAAGTGTCAAGCATCGTATCAAAGCTTGTATATCTGTCCCTCCTGACAAGATAGCTCGTGTAGGTCTCGCCTTTTTTTGACTCATCTATATTCACCCTGTTCTCGGATCGCTTCACGGATTCTGTCATCAGATAGACGCCCTGATAGACATACTCTCCGTTCTCAAACGTAAACATTTCACAGAAGGTACACCTCGGTGCATATTCCATTATCTGAGCGCTCACACGGTATGCTAGATAGTTTCTTATCATGCTCTTATCCGCCATGCTTCCGTTTAGGATCCATGAGTCATCCGCGCCCATTCCAAACACATCAAGGGGATTCTCCTCGCCGTTCTCATCGGTGAGCTTTATATAATACTGAGCCTTGTCAAAATTTATGGACGTATGTCCCCTCTTTTTTATATTTATGGTGCTTGTCTCTGCCGCCTCATCCGTCAGCCTGTTGTATCCGTCGGAGTTCTCGTAGAGTGATATAGTCCCCGTTGTCCACGGATCCACATCCTCATATACGATTTCCTCCTCGCCCACAAAGGTTTTGTACTCAGGAAGTTCGCTGTCAAGTTCCAAAACAACAAGCGGAAGATTGCTCTCAAAGCTTTCGATATCAGTTGTAAAATCCTCCGATATGGCGCCAAGTGCATCCGAATCCGGAACATCATCGGAGAGCATCTCATAATAATCCGCACTTCTCTGCACTACCACATCATCATGATCGGTAAAATACAAAATCACGGACAATACCACAACAACACACGATGCCACGGCAAAAAATATGATCGTGCCTCGTTTCAAATCCATGAAATCACCCCGAAATCTCATCTTCCTGGCACATTATGCTCACCGACAAAGTTCCGTCAATCTCCCTCAATTTATCCTCAAGATTGCCATCCTTCTCGGATATCTTTTTGAGGAGTCCGGCGGAGGTCTCATAGATGACCTCCCCGCTTCCGTTTGTGTCCACGGTGTACACTCTTCTAACTGCTTTTCCGGCGAAGAACTCCTCTATGAGTCTTCCTCCCTCGGACAGGGCATTCGCCTCACCTCTTACTATGATGAGCACCCTGTTCACATCTTTGACAAACCCGAATATGACCAAGAAGAAAAATATAAACACCGTTCCTATCAGAGCTATAAGATAGTCAGACACACCGCAGCACACTCCGACCGCCACGGCCCAAAAGATAAATATCGTGTCCCTCGGATCTTTTATTGCAGTTCTGAAACGCACGATTGAGAGCGCTCCGACCATACCTAGCGAAAGAGATATATTGTTTCCTATAACGCACATTACAGTCGTTGTCACTAGCGCTGTCATGACAAGGGACACGTTGAATCTCGCACTGTAAACGGTTCCGCTGTGTGTGCTTCTGTACGCCGCAAATATCATGGCTCCGAGTATAGCCGCAGCGATAAGATTTATGAATATGTCTGTCACGGAGAGGCTTCCTTCCCCCTGACTCTGCAATATGTAATACAATTCTTCCTTCATGATTTTCTCCTTTTAATATCCGATTCCTTCTCTTGCCCTGCAGTATTTGCTGCTCGACAGATTTAAAGACAGATTATCTCCTATGGCAGCCTTGATATTGCTGTGCAAAAACCTGTCGTATTTTACTTCAAGTGTTATATCCCCGCTTTTTGCTATCGGGTAGTACATTGGCTCTTTAGAAAAAAGATTGCTCATCCCGGACCCTGCCCTTATATTCGAATCAAAGGTAACGCGAATATTGTTATCCTCATGCACAAAGGCATACCTGTCATATTCAACTATGCATTTCGGCCTGTATATCTCTTTTGTCATTAGGCAGTACAGTGCTTCGCCGAGCGCATCATTCCATTTGAGAAGGCAGGAAAAATCCCCCTCGATAATCCGTTTAGCCTCATCTTTTGTAAGCGACAAGGACCTTTTTCTCTGCATCCCTCCGGCCTTCTCCTTGACCTCAAGTTTCGCGGTCTCATCCTCCGGACTGTATATGCGAAGTCTTATCTTTTTTCTCACGTCGACACCGTCGGTTTTTGCAAAATAATCTTTGTTATAGAGTGAGTCAAAATATAAAGATCTGACAAGATATCCGTTTTCCCCGTTGTGAGGATCGGATGTCATAACACGATTTAAGGCTGTTTTTATCCTCTCCGCCTCAGATATATTGAGATTGTATTTTTTCTCAACTCTCGTCACATCAAGCATAATATCTACTCCTCACGAGGAAGTTTCATAAGATCCTCATATGTGTAAAATTCCACTTCCTTATTCCTTCTCAAATATTGAAATACAGCTCCGCCTATGCCACAGACAAGTGCTGCGGCAATACCGATCCAAAAATCAATATGAAGCTTCATATCCAAAATATAAAAAATGCCAAGTGCACCCAAAAAAGCAGTGATCCAAAAAATATTTTTTCTGTAGATGGAATGTAATCCGACTGAATTTAAAGGAACCAAAAGCACAGACATAACGCCCCATGCTATTCCCGTTCCCAAGAAGGCAAATACCATAAATATTACAAATTGCCATATGAATTCTGTTCTGAACAGATTTGTATTTGATGCGAGTTTCATTCCTATATACCCGCAGAGAATAAATGCTCCTCCAGGAAAAACGACGCGGATTGCCCCATCGCCCAAGAAGCATAAAAATATCAATAATATGATTGAAATAACCATGACAACCGGTCTTACGACCTCAGCCCTGAAAGTAAACCAGACAACCTTGTCCCATTCGGGAGTTGTCACTATGCTGTATGTGTATTCCCCCGTCTCTTCATTTATAGCCGGTGCTTCGACAATATACGCATACTCTATCTTTGCATTTTTGTCGTCCGCTGTCTGGACGATAAGATACAGACCCACATCAAGATCTGATGCGGTTCCCTTGCCCGACTCCACCTTCACGGTCGTTGTCAAAAGATTCATATCAGAGACAACCTCGGCGAGACTTATCGCACTCTGCTTTATCTCGCTGACTCCGGAAAGTCTGTAATAATCTTTTCCGATATATTCTTTAACCTCATCTTCAAAGGTAAAATAAGTTCCGTCATAGCTTCCAATCTTTATGACATCAACCGTAAGATATCGGCTGTCATCTTCAAGTTCAACCGTGATATCCACCTTTGAATCGATATCTATGTCTTCTGCTGCAACCTTATTTAAATCACTGCAGCACATAAAAGTAATTGTACACACAAAAATAAGTGTCTTTAGAAGCACACTTTTTTCTTCAAATCTACTTATTAATCCCATTTTTTCATCTCTCATGTCACCATTTCGTTTTCTATACGAAATATGCATAAAAAAAACCCGAGAAAAGTCTCTCAAGGCTCCCCAATTTTTGAACGTGAAGCGTTCTGTTAATTTTTCATACTCACCTAAAAAACAACTCGTTGAGTATAGCACCATTTTTTTGCATAATCAACCATTATAAGTTGTTTTTCATACACATGATATAGCAAAAAAGTCGGATACTACCCATAACAACGGGCTTTATCCGACTTTAAACTTTTATATAATATTTTATAATTCTATCTCATCACCGGAGTGAACATATCCAAGCTTTTCACCCATTATCTTTTTCATAATCTCGTAAGCGAGAACTCCGGTACAATGACAGGTGATAAACTTTGTATTTTTATATGTGGCCAACTCTCTTGCGATCTCTTCTATCTCCATCTTCTGGTCTTCCCTGTATTCAGTCTTTTTCATAAGATGAAAACCGCTTATGACAAGATCCGGCTCACTTTTGTACTTCTCCTTATAAGAATCCAAAATACTCAGTATCCCGTTGTGAGCACAGCCGGACATCAATATATTTTTCCCCTCTGAGGCGATCACAAGCGAATGTTCATGTGTAAACTCATCGCCGACAAGCTGTCCGTCTTTCTTCATGAGTATCCTCTTGTTTGTAAAAGGGAGCTTGTGCGATCTCTTTTTCACCGTGAGAAGTTTTAGCTCATCATCGATATCATAATCTCCCTCCACATAATGCACATTTTTTAGTTTCTCGATTTCTTTGTCTATTCCTATATACCTGAAACGCTCGCCTTCTGCCAGCCTGCCGTCATCGGAATAATACTCTCCCGTAGCTGTTTTTTGCATATAGATAGCGGCCTTATTATTTATCTCTGCGAAAGTCAAAAGCCCTCCGGAGTGGTCGTAATGACCGTGGCTCAACACCGCCGTGTCAATCTCAGCCAGATTTACTCCAAGCTTCTTTGCATTCTCCTTAATCTCCCCCGACGGGCCGAAATCCAAGAGTATTTTATGTTCTTTGATCTCAATATAAAAAGACAGTCCGTGTGCGAACGAAACCTTTCTCTCTCCTTCGGTATTTTCTATAAGATTTATTATCCTCATTTTTTTACCCCCTGTTTTTTATTCTATCACAACCGATATATAAAGAAATCTAAAACTTCTTCATCCTCCCTTGTCTTTTTGTCATATAGAAGTTAGAGTAATCATCTGTAATTTTCGTTATAGGGAGGTAAATATATCTTGAAACCACGGTTTTTTCGAATTTTTATCATATATCTTTTCTTGATGTTTCTCACAATATCCGCAGATATGGATGAGAGCATAAAAACACCGGGCTACAGAGAGTACGGTTCAGCCGGGGATATAGACGGCACAACCATAGTTGTGAGCATCTTTGCAAATGATGCAAACACAGGCTGGGACGATCCGGGCGATGAGGTGAAGGAAGCAAATATCAATAATTATATAAATATCGCAGCTTCCTACATCGAAGACAATGTTTCCGCCTATGGAAAAAGCGCCGCCTTCATAACGGATTTTAAAAAAAATGACGACTTAAAATACAGATTTGTAACAGACGAAAAACTCACTGACAACGACTATATCGACAACGGAGACCCCGACAGCCTGGTATGGGAATATATCGCCTCAAACATAGATGAAACCTCCCTTATGGAAAAATATGATGCGGACAATGTGATCTACATGCTCTTCGTAGACTCTAACGAAGACAACACCGCGATAAGCTGTACAAGAACCTGGTATGACGATATGCCTTACGATTCTGAGATCGTCTATCTTTTCAACTATGATGACGGATATGTAAACGGCCCGGCTGTATATGCACACGAGATGCTGCACACCTTCGGCGCGCCGGATCTATACACGGCAGATTCCAATTACAACATAGATGATGACTTTGTAGATTTCGCCTATGAGAACATGCCAAACGACATCATGCTCACATGTTCAGATGAGGTGACGGGCGACTATCTCTATGATTCCGTAAACAATGAGATAGGTGAGGTTACAGCCTACTATGTCGGGCTCACGGATCACAGCGACATTGTAGACAAGTGGAATCTCTATTCAAGTGAACATCCCGTCAGACGATAAAAAAGATTTTTTGCTTCTTGACAAGATAGTTAGTCACGACTAACATAGTTTGAGATATAAAGATATGATTTTCAAGGAGCATTATTATGATTACTTTTACTTTGACGGCCGGCCTCTTTGGAGGTCTTCTGATGTTCTTGGGCGACATGTTGATGTATTACACGCCTAAAGATTTTTCTTACACAGCAAAAAGCAGTGCCGAAGAAAAGATGCAATCCATAACGGATGTGATGAGAGATTTACCGATAAAAAGGCTCACTGCAGCCGGTGTCATCGGACCTGTCGCGGCATTTTTTTACTGTATCGGTTTCTATCACATAGTTCTTATAACAAATGAAACTATGCATGCAGTAGCTTTCATTGCTTTTCTTTTTTTGTGTCTCGGCATTATCTGTGGAGGAGCTTATCACAGCCACTGTTCGTATCTCGGACTTTTGGGGCAAAACAAATTTGATGAAGCGAGATATACAACCATAGCATATTTTTCAAAAATAGCCTTCGTCCTGTACATAGGTGAAGCTGTTGGATTTGTTCTCCTGCTTTTTCTTGTGATAACAAAAAATACTCTGCTTCCCCAGTGGATGATAATATTAAATCCCGGAGTGCTCTTTCTTCTAAAACCATTTATGAACCGCCTTCCGAAAGGCATGAGAGTCATAGTTGCCGGTGGATGGGGAAATCTTATTTTTGTTATATATTACATAGGATTGTTTATTTTTATTCCTTAAAATAATTAAAAAAAAGACTTTGAATCACATTGTCATGATTCAAAGTCTTTTTCTTTTATAATTGCACATCTATGCTTAATGAGCCTTCGCCTGCAGGCGCGGATACCTCCACACCTGATGATACGACATCAAATCCTGCAGAAGCTCCCGGAAAACTTCCTCCGACACTCTCGGATGCTTTTTCAGTCTGCAGTTCTATCATGTCTTTGAGATAGTCCATGTCTGCCTTAACGATCGCTTTATACTCGGAAGCTCTGTGCTTTCTTTTCAGTTCCTCCAGTTCTTCCTTGCTCATATGCGGATCTACAATCTCCATCAGATCGAGCATCTCCATGGCCTCTTCCAGTTGTTTTAACTCTTCCTCACCAAATTCGGATACCATCTCATTCAGTTTGGTCAACATCTCTTCGGTTACTTCTTCCCCGGTCTCTTCAAAATCTTCGGTAAACTCTTCTATCATCTGTTGACGCTCATCAAATATCTTATCTTCCAGCTCAGTGATTTCTTCCTCTTTTGCGTCAATTACCGCATTTTTGAGGTCTGATACGGCCTCTTCTTGCCTGTCGAGTTTTTCGTCCCTCTTTTGAGTGTTTTCCACAAGTTCTTCCAGCTCAAGATGCCTCTTTTTCTTTTTTGCGACCATCTCCATGCGTTTTGCATGTGTCAGTGCTATCTGAAGTTCCTCGGCATCACCGTCGCCGGAGGATATCTTCCTTCTGACCTCTTGAACTTTCCTCTTTGCTGACAAAACCGCCTGTCCTGCACTCAAAGAGTTTTTCGCACGCAATATCTTATTTGCAACCTCTTTATAATTGTATTTCGAACTCTTTTGAAGCTCATACTCATCATTCTTTTCCGGAGCGCCGGTCATCTTCAAAAAACCGTTCTCATCATTTTGGTTCGAGCCTACAGCAAACGGATTTTTGTTGGTATTCTCCGTTTTTTTAAGGTTTCTTAACATCTCTCTGAATTGCTCGTTTTTTATCTCGGTCCTGGTCTTTTTTCTGCCGTCCTCATCCTTTTTTTTCCTATCGGATGAAGTAATGCCCACGTATGAGTTTTGAGTTTTCTCCCCGAAATATGGTGAGTAAGAAGTCTTTGTGAACATAGATATATTCATACTTCTCACCCCATTTTTCTATCCTACATAATCCACCTGTGTTCCGAGCATGCGCTCTGCCTCTGTACGCACATTTGAAGCGACGTTGTCATAGGTGTATTTTTGAACCTTTGATATCAGCTCATCGAAAGATTTTGCTTCTATCGTCACATACTCTTTAACATCTTCCGTTTCAATCCGATCTGCTTTATCTTCCTTTTCGACTTTGTCGGCTTTCTTCTTGTTTCTCGCATTTTCAATGCGTTCCTCGTTTGCTTCCTTTGCCGCTTTCTTCTTCGCTTTGGCCTTCTCCTCACGTTTTGCCTCCGCTTTCTTCTCTATTCTCTCCTTCTGGAGATCCTGAGATTTTTCGACCGTGGCAAAGAAGCTCTGATTGCCTTTGTCATCCACCGACATTCCAAAGCTTTTAACATTCGCACCGCTGCTTGTGAGTGCGTTCTTTGCATTCTCAAGCTGATACTGTGCCATGCTGATTATACCCTCATACTTTTTTCTGAAGGATTCGTCCGTGGCCATACGCTCAAGTTTCTCGTCGTCGATCAAGACAACGGTCTTGTTAGCATTTCCATATGCCGAAGCATTCTGCTTGACCTGCTCCTTCATATCCTTGCTCACCACAATAAATTCCATGTTGCCATATTTGGCCTTCAAGGAATTCAGATAATCCTTGGCTGTGTCCGAGAGTTTGACATCGCCGATGGTCGTACCGTATTCAGTTGTTTTTGGAACGAGACTGCTGCCCTCAGCAATAGGTGACCACAGCTTATTCTTTATCGCAAGTGCTGAATTTTCTTTGGCGGAATTGCCCTGTTGTGCCTTTGACTGTGCGTTCGTCTTTACATCGTCCGAACCGGCTTTTTGTGATCTTGTCTTCCAAGACTGATTCGTCTGCTGATAAGCAGAGATACCGTTAATACCTGCCATAATATCTACCTCCCTGTAGAACATAAAGCATATTTGCCTTTGAAATCCGTTTCCAAGTGACATACTGACAGACATACCTGTCTTTTATTAATATCGGCAGGTTAATATATTTAGTTAATATAGAGACAAAAATTAGATTATTTTGTTTTCTCCGTATCTTTCAGGATCTTTCCCGATATTTTTAAAATACTCCTTGATATCCTTCTCATGTCCGATATCATTCGGCTCATAAAAACGTTCTAAAGCTACACCGTCCGGGAGATACTGCTGCAAAACCCAGTGATTCGGATAGTCGTGGGCATACTTGTAGCCTACTCCTCTTCCCAGACTCGCCGCTCCCTTGTATGATGAATCCTGCAGGTATGGCGGTATAGGAAGATTTCCGGTCTCTTTTACCGTTCTTAAAGCTTTTTCTATACCCAGGTAGGCGGAATTCGATTTCGGTGCCGATGCTATATATGATGCCGCTTGAGCAAGGATTATTCTACTCTCCGGCATACCGACTCTCTCCACTGCAATGGCTGCGGAGGCTGCCACACATATAGCCATAGGATCGGCGTTTCCAACCTCCTCCGAGGCAGCAACAAGCATACGTCTGGCTATATATTTTACATCCTCGCCCGCAGAAAGCATTCTTGCAAGATAATATATCGCAGCATCCGGGTCCGAGCCGCACATGGACTCGATAAATGCGGCTATTGTGTCATAATGATTGTCCCCGGTCTTGTCATATCTTATGGCTTTCTTTTGAATACACTCCTCGGCCACCTTCAAATCAATATGGATTATTCCATCCTCACTTCTGTCCGTTGTTAGCACAGCAAGCTCGATGGCATTTAAAGCCGCCCTGGCATCTCCGTCCGCTATGTCCGCAAGAAAATCCGCCGCATCGTCAGTTATGGATGCGTCATATCCTTTTACCCCCCTGTCAGACTCAAATGAGCGCTTTATGAGTGTCAGAATATTGTCCTTACTCAACGGCTTAAGTTCAAATATTCTTGAGCGCGATAAAAGAGCCCCGTTCACCTCAAAATATGGATTTTCCGTCGTGGCTCCAATGAGTATTATGGTTCCGTCCTCGACATACGGGAGCAAATAATCCTGTTGTGCCTTGTTGAACCTGTGTATCTCATCTATAAAAAGTATTGTCTTTCTTCCGTATCCTCCCAGGTTGTTCTTCGCTGTGTTTACAACTGCTTCCATATCCTTCTTTCCGGCTATGGTTGCATTCACCTGATGAAAATCTGCGGAGGTGGTATTTGCGATTACCTTTGCGAGAGTTGTCTTTCCGACACCCGGAGGTCCGTAGAGAACAATAGAGCTCAATCTGTCGGCTTTTATGGCTCGATAGAGGAGCTTGTCCTCACCTATGATTTCCTCCTGCCCCACGACCTCATCCAAAGTCTGCGGCCTCATTCTGGCCGCAAGCGGAGCATCCTTTTCCTTTTTACTCTCTGCCATGTAATCAAACAAATCCATACAGACATCCCCTTTTATTTTAAAACAATGCAAATACCCGACAGGACAGCCGCTACGACAAAGCCTGCCGCTATCTGCATCACATGCGATTTTTTGTTGAAACCGAACTGATGCGGGCCCACAATTCCTTTTGTCTCAGGATAAAAATGAGGATAAAAATTTGAATGGCAAAGCAAAAACCAGTCAAAAAACAGGATATCGAAAATCTTTACCAGAATGATCATTAAAAGAAATCTTTCATAAAACCCAAGAAATCCGAAATCTTCTCTTATTCCCTGCCATCCTCCGAAGATCAAAGCTCCAACAATAAGAAAAAGTGACAGTGCCATAAGAATCCATCCGATCGCATATGCGCCCGGAAATCTCTCCCCTCTCGGCAAGATTGCTTCCTGCACGTCCTTAGGAGCAGAGGTGAAATATCTTTTGTCCTGAATAAAGGCGACTCCCGCCAAAAGCATCAAAAACAGTCCTGCCATCATAATAACAGAAAGTTCTATTGTAAGTATCATTTTTTTGCCCTCCAATGATGCATTTGTTTATAGTTCATCAATCAAAACTGCCCGCTCAAAATGAGCAGGCAGTCTTTTTATAAGGTATTCTAAAGGAAATATGTTTTACTGCTGTACGTGGAATGCTTTCATTCCCGGATAAACAGCGCTTGCTCCGAGTTCTTCCTCGATGCGTAAAAGCTGATTGTACTTAGCCACACGCTCGGATCTTGAAGGAGCTCCGGTCTTGATCTGGCAAGTGTTTAATGCAACTGCAAGATCTGCTATTGTAGTATCTGCAGTCTCACCGGATCTATGTGAAGAAATTGCTGTATATCCTGCTGCATGAGCCATCTTGATAGCTTCAAGTGTCTCTGAAACGGAACCGATCTGGTTGAGTTTGATGAGAACTGAGTTTGCAGCTCCGAGGGAGATTCCCTTTGAAAGTCTCTCTGTATTTGTAACGAAGAGGTCATCACCTACAAGCTGAACCTTGTCTCCAAGTCTTGCTGTAAGCTTCTGCCATCCTTCCCAATCTTCCTCATCAAGCGCATCTTCTATTGATACGATAGGGTATTTTTCAACGAGTGAAGCCCAGT
Organism: Lachnospiraceae bacterium; assembly: GCA_024695665.1. Classification (GTDB taxonomy): domain Bacteria; phylum Bacillota; class Clostridia; order Lachnospirales; family Lachnospiraceae; genus JAILHT01. The sequence goes on along the minus strand of JAILHT010000098.1, from coordinate 15,727 downwards.
GCTCGATAAGCTCATCCGATGTATACTCGGTTCCAGCCTTAGGAAGCTTGTAGAAGCCCTTTCCTTTCTCGCTCTTCCACTCTGAAGAAGCAGCGTCCATCGCGATTTTGAAATCTTTTCCCGGCTCGTATCCGGCCTTTTTAACCGCCTCAAGTATTGTCTCTATAGTCTCCTCATCGCTTGAAAGGTTTGGAGCAAATCCTCCCTCGTCTCCGACTGAGGTGGCAAGTCCTCTCTCCTTGAGGATTGAAGCGAGTGCGTGGAATACTTCAGCGCACCATCTCAAACACTCTTTGAAGCTAGGAGCACCTACAGGCATGATCATGAACTCCTGTGTGTCAACAGTGTTTGTAGCATGAGCGCCACCGTTCAAAATGTTCATCATGGGAACCGGAAGTTTGTTACCGTTCACTCCGCCGAGGAAACGATAAAGAGGAATGTCAAGAGATGTAGCTGCAGCTCTTGCACATGCGATTGAAACCGCAAGGATTGCATTTGCTCCAAGCTTTGACTTGTCCTTTGTTCCGTCGGCATCTATCATTGCCTTGTCAACTGCGTATGTATCCGATGCGTCCATTCCAACGAGCACATCATTGATTATTGTATTGATGTTCTCAACTGCCTTTGACACACCTTTTCCAAGATATCTTGACTTGTCTCCGTCGCGAAGCTCGAGCGCCTCAAACTCACCTGTTGAAGCTCCGCTCGGTGCCGTACCCCTTGCGACTGTTCCGTCTGCGAGAGTAACCTCAGCCTCTACTGTAGGATTTCCTCTTGAGTCCAATATCTCTCTTCCGTATACTTTTTCAATCTCAAAATAATTCATCGTATCCTCCTAAAATAGATATCCAATAAAATAGTTAGCCTCTTCTAACTTATTATAGGTTAGACCTATCTAACTCGTTTGTCAAGATTATAACAAAAAAACTGTTCACGATTTTTCGCAAACAGTTTTTCTGCAATTTTATATGTTTTATTTTTAGATATTTACATATTGGAATATCCCATTAGATACTCGTCAACCTCCCTTGCGCAGGCCCTTCCTTCATATACAGCCCACACCACAAGAGACTGTCCTCTGTGCATATCTCCGGCGGAAAATATCTTGGTATCATCCACTCTGTATCCGCTCTCTGTTGTGATCACGGTTCCTCTGTTTGAAGGTGTCAACGAAAACTCATCCAGGATGTATTTCTCACTTCCGACAAACCCTGCGGCAATGAGGAGCATATCACATTTTATCGTCTTCTCGGTTCCCTCTATCTGTGTAAGTTTTCCGTCCTTAAATGCAACCTTTACGGTCTCTATCTGTTTGATATTTCCCTTTTTGTCCGCTGTCACGCTCTTTACGGTAGTCTCATATACTCTAGGGTCCTCCCCAAAGACATAGGCCGCTTCCTCATGGCCGTAGTCGGTCTTTAAAACCTTTGGCCACTCCGGCCACGGATTTGACGGTGCTCTGTTCACAGGAGGTTTTGGCATCATCTCTATAGCTGTAACACTTTTTGCTCCGTGGCGAAGAACCGTACCGATACAGTCATTTCCCGTATCTCCGCCTCCGACTATACATACGTTTTTGTCTTTGGCATCTATATACCCACCCTGTTTTTTGATGGCGTCTGCTGACTTTCCTTTTGCTCTCATTAAAGCTTTTGTGGTCGATGTCAAAAAGTCAACCGCATAATATACACCGCCCATCTTTTCACATCCGTCAATTCCCAGGCTTCTCGGCTTTTTAGATCCGCAGCAGAGTACAACAGCGTCAAATCCGTCCAACAGTTCTTTGGACTTCTTGTCTTTTCCGATGTCCACCCCTGTATGAAATACAACTCCCTCTGCTTCCATTAAGGCTTTTCTTCTCTTTACAACACTCTTGTCGAGTTTCATATTCGGAATTCCGTACATCAGAAGTCCTCCGACTTCGTCCTCCCTCTCAAATACCTCGACATTGTGTCCTCTGTGATTGAGTTCATCTGCAACAGCAAGTCCTGCAGGTCCACTTCCAACAACAGCAACTCTCTTGTCGCTTCTCACAGAAGGGATAACCGGTTTTATGTAACCCGATGCAAAAGCACTCTCAACAAGAAAAAGCTCATTGTCATGCACCGTTGTCGGATCACCGTTCAAGCCGTTCATACATGCCTTCTCACAGAGTGCAGGGCAAACTCTTCCTGTAAACTCCGGGAAATTGCTGGTTTTTCTCAATCTGTCAAAGGCGTGATTGTCATGTCCTTTTCCAAGCTCATCATTCCACTCCGGGATAAGGTTGTGAAGAGGGCATCCTGTGACCATCCCATTTAAAGTCATGGCCGACTGACAGAACGGAACTCCGCAGTTCATACATCTCTTTGCCTGTTCTCTTCTCGCCGGAGTATCCAAAGCCACATGAAACTCCTCAAAAGTTTTTATTCTCTCCTTCGGAGGAATATCTCTGTTTTCAACTCTTGCTTTTGTCATTTTCTTACTCCGTCCTTTATCCGTTTGGTACTATCTTTTTGAAATCAGGTATATAAGTCTCAAAATTTTCAAGTATTTCCTTGCCGTATTTTGAGCCGGTCTCCTTCACATACTCCACGAGAATTCCTTTTAGTTCATCTATATCGCTCTTCTCGGTCATCTCGCAGATGGAGGTCATATCCTTGTTCATTCTGAGATATAAGGTATGCTCTCTGTCCAGAACATAAGCAATTCCACCGCTCATTCCGGCCGCAAAATTCTTTCCTGTCATACCGAGTATCACGGCTCTTCCACCTGTCATATACTCAAGCCCGTGGTCTCCGCATCCTTCAGATACGGCGGTTGCTCCGGAATTTCTGACGCAGAATCTCTCTCCGGCAATTCCGCAGATGTAAGCCTTTCCCTCTGTGGCTCCGTAGAGTGCGACGTTTCCTATAATGATATTCTCATGCGCGTCGTAACATGCCTTGTCGCTTGGTCTCACTACAACCTTTCCGCCTGAGAGACCTTTTCCAAATCCGTCGTTTGCGTCCCCGTAGAGTCTGATCGTCACACCCTTAGGAAGGAATGCGCCAAATGACTGTCCACCGCCTCCGGTAGCCTCTATCGTTATGGAATCCTCTGCCAGAGTGTTCTTGAAATCTTTTGTGACTCTGCTTCCCAAAAGTGTACCGAAACTTCTGTCGACACTCGATACCTCGGCCGTGATCTTAAAGTCGGACTTTTTGTTTCTCTTGCTGTTCTCTGTGAGAGAATCCTTCATCTTCTCATATTCAGGTATGAGTTTTTTGTAATCTATAGTGCTTTCAAGTTTGAAATCAAATATATCTTCCTTTGCAAATCTGTTTCCCTTTGCGTTCACATATCTTTGGTCTAAAATCTTGTCAAGCTTTGCCTTCGCTCTGAAATTCTCATCAGGCATGTCCTTAACAGTAAGGCAGTCTGTTCTTCCGACCATCTCATCGACTTTTCTAAAGCCCAACATACTCATGATCTCTCTGAGTTCTCTTGCAATATAGAGCATAAAGTTCATAACGTGCTCAGGCTTTCCGGCAAAGTTTTTGCGAAGCTCCTTGTTCTGGGTTGCGATACCTACAGGACATGTATCCTTTGAGCAGGCTCTCATCATCATGCATCCCATACATACGAGCGGCGCTGTCGCAAAACCGAACTCCTCGGCTCCGAGAAGTGCAGCTATTGCCACATCTCTTCCCGTCATGAGTTTTCCGTCTGTCTCGAGTACGACCTTACTTCTCAAGCCACTGTCAATGAGCGCCTGGTGAGCCTCACATACACCGAGTTCCCAAGGAAGTCCCGCATGATGTACCGATGAGAACGGAGCCGCTCCTGTTCCCCCGTCGTAACCTGAGATAAGGATTGCACCCGCTCCGGCTTTTGCCACACCGGAAGCAATGGTTCCCACTCCCGCCTCTGATACTAGTTTTACCGAGATTCTCGCTTTGTCATTTGCATTTTTAAGATCATATATAAGCTGTGCCAAATCTTCTATAGAATATATGTCATGATGTGGCGGAGGTGATATGAGTGTAACTCCCGGTGTGGAATATCTGGTCTTTGCTATCCAAGGATATACCTTTGCGCCCGGCAAATGACCTCCCTCACCCGGTTTTGCGCCCTGCGCCATCTTTATCTGTATCTCTTTTGCGCTCTGAAGATATCCGCTCGTGACTCCGAATCTTCCGGATGCGACCTGTTTTATCGCACTGTTTTTCTCGGTGTCAAAACGCTCGGTATCCTCACCGCCCTCACCGGTGTTTGACTTTCCGCCAAGTCGATTCATTGCTATTGCAAGTGTCTCATGGGCCTCCTTTGAAAGAGAACCATATGACATGGCACCGGTCTGGAATCGCTTTACTATCTCCTCCTCACTCTCGACCTCATCAATAGGAATAGGATTTTTTGCAGGGACAAATTTTAACAGCGATCTCAAGGTTATTGATGTGGCATTAGGATCATTCTCCTCGCCGTCTATAAGTTTTGAATATTCCTTGAATAGGTTATAATCTCCCTCTCTAACCGCACGCTGAAGAGTGATAATTGTCTTCGGAGAATACATATGCTCCTCCTTATCGTCACCGCTTCGAAGCGAGTGGAAGCCGTTTGAATCAAGCGTTGAATCAACATGAAGACCAAGAGGATCAAACGCCTTGTTATGACGCACCTCAACGTCCTCACCTATCTCCTCTATGCCGATACCTCCGACTCTAGAGATGGTTCCGGTAAAATATTTGTCCACGAGTTCTTCGGAGAGTCCTATCGCCTCAAATATTCTCGCCGACTGGTACGACTGAAGCGTCGATATTCCCATCTTTGCGGCTATCTTTACAACACCGCCAAGGAGTGCCTTATTGTAATCGTCGATTGCAGTGTGATAGTCCTTGTCAAGTATTCCGATGTCGATAAGCTCTGCCACACACTCCTGCGCAAGATAAGGATGAATTGCTCTCGCACCGAATCCAAGAAGGGTTGCTACCTGATGTACATCCCTAGGTTCTCCGCTCTCAAGGATAAGAGATACTGCCGTACGTTTTTTGGTTCTTACAAGATGCTGCTCCACCGATGAAACCGCAAGAAGCGACGGAATAGGCATATGGTTCTCATCCACTCCTCTGTCTGAGAGAATAATGATATTCACACCCTCGGCAACAGCTCTGTCCACCGAGAGATCAAGCTGTTCCAAAGCTCTCTCAACCGATGTGTTCTTGTAATATAAAATAGAAATCTTTTTGACTTTGAATCCCACTCTGTCAAGCGCTTCAATCTTCATAAGATCAACACCTGTGAGAATAGGATTGTTCACCTCAAGCACCCTGCAGTTGTCACTCTTTTGTGTCAGAAGATTTCCGTCGGAACCGATATATACTGTCGTATCGGTGACAACTTTCTCTCTGAGTGAATCTATAGGCGGGTTAGTTACCTGCGCAAAGAGCTGTTTGAAATAGCAAAACAGGGACTGATTGTGTTTTGAGAGCATGGCAAGAGGAACATCCGCACCCATGGAAACAGTCGGTTCCACCCCGTTTGTAGCCATAGGCATTATCTGCTCCTTGACATCCTCATATGTATATCCGAATACCTTGTAGAGCTTGTCTCTCATCTCCTGGGTATTGCTTTCAAGTTTTTTGTTCGGAACTTTGAGGTCAGAAAGATGAAGAAGATATCTGTCAAGCCACTCACCGTAAGGTTTTGTCTTTGAATATCTCTCCTTGCACTCCTCGTCCGAAATGATGCGACCTTCTTTTGTATCCACAAGGAGCATGTGTCCAGGTGAGAGTCTTGATTTTTTTTCTATAGACTCCTCAGGGATATCAAGCACTCCGACCTCTGAGGCCAAAATGAGTCTTCCGTCCTTTGTGACATAGTATCTGGACGGTCTGAGTCCGTTACGATCGAGCGTGGCTCCGAATATTTCTCCGTCCGTAAAAAGAACTGCCGCAGGTCCGTCCCACGGCTCCATCATTGTCGCATAATAATGATAGAAGTCCTTCCTGTCTTTTTTCATGAAATCATTATGTTTCCATGGCTCAGGTATAGTGAGCATCATGGCGAGCGGAAGGTCCATTCCGTTCATATATAAGAATTCGAGAGTATTGTCTAACATCGCCGAATCCGATCCCGAAGACGCGATTACAGGATAAACTTTTCCGAGATCGTCCCCGAATATCTCGGAAGACATTGTTTCTTCTCTGGCAAGCATCCTGTCGCTGTTACCTCTTATAGTATTTATCTCACCGTTGTGAGCGATCATTCTGTATGGATGAGCTCTCTGCCATGACGGTGTAGTATTTGTGGAGAATCTGCTGTGCACCATGGCAATGGCGCTTTTGTATTTCGGTGAGAGCAAATCTTCATAGAAGTTTCTGAGCTGCCCTACCAAAAACATTCCCTTATAAACAATGGTTCTGGATGAGAAAGAGCAGATGTACGTGTCATCAGAAGATTTCTCATACTCTCTTCTGAGTGCGTAGAGGCGCCTCTCAAAAGGCAGCCCCCTATCGCAATCTGAAGGTCTTTCTATGAAACACTGGCAGATGAAAGGCATGCATTCCACAGCCCTCTCCCCTAATATTTCCGGGTGAATATCGACATCTCTCCATCCGAGGAATCGCAGGTTTTCTTTCTCAGCTATAACCTCAAGCATACGTTTTGCAAACATGCGCTTCATGGAGTCCTGTGGCAAAAAGAACATACCGATACCGTAATCTCCGGCTTCCTTCAATGTGATCCCGGCTTTTGCTGCCTCGCTCTTGAAAAATGCATGTGAGATCTGTACAAGGATCCCCACACCGTCTCCGACCTTTCCCGAGGCGTCTTTTCCGGCTCTGTGCTCAAGCTTTTCAACAATACTTAGCGCATCGGAAACCACACTGTTTGTCGGCTTACCGTCTATATTTATAACTGCCCCTATACCACAGGCATCTCGTTCATTCATCCAGTTTTCCATTGTTTTCCTACCTTTGTATTTTGATTTCTCTTATCTCAAGGAGAAGAGCATCTGTCCGTACGTCGGATAACTCAAATATTTCTCAGGGATAAGTTCTTCTGCCTCATCCGCATATTTTCTGAGTTCATCCATATCGGAAAGGATTGTCATCTCGTAGTAGCTTGCTGTTGCAAGTCCGTCCTCTTCCTTCTCGGCGGTCTTTGTGTCATCGTGAAGTTTCTTAAGTGCCTTACTCATGCTTGCGCCTGCCTTGTCGAGGGATGAGATGATCTCTGTCTCAAGCTCGCAACAGTCATCGCCGAGCACGCTCTTCTTCTGACAAACCTCTCTGCTAAGATCATTCTGATATGCAAAGAGTCCCTCGAGAAGATCTTTTCTAACCATCTCCTGCATTGTGAGCGACTCTATGTGAATTGACTTCGAATAGTTCTCAAGCAAGATCTCATATCTTGAGTGGAGTTCTTCCTCCGTGAAGATTCCGTGCTTTGTGAAAAGGTCTATAGACTCTTTTGAAATCCAGTACGGCATAGCATCCGGAAGAGCCTTGAGGTTCAAAAGTCCTCTTGACTTTGCTTCCTCAACCCACTCATCTGTGTATCCGTTTCCGTTGAAGAGAACTCTCTTATGTGCAATAAGCTCATCTTTTAATATGCTTATTACAGCTTCTTTTGAAAGGTCTTTTCCACATCCTTCAAACTTGGTGAGAAGTCTTGAAAGAACCTCTGCAACCGCTGTGTTTAATACGATATTTGCGTTTGCAACAGAAACTGCGGAACCAGGCATACGGAATTCGAATTTATTTCCTGTGAAAGCGAATGGTGAAGTTCTGTTTCTGTCGGTGTTGTCCTTTACAAAATGAGGAAGTACCTGAGCACCCATAGCCATCTGGACTTTTCCGCTGCTCTTATAAGCCTTTCCTTCCTCGATGCTCTTTAATACCTCAGCAAGCTCATCTCCAACGAAGATTGAGATTATTGCAGGAGGTGCCTCATTTCCTCCGAGTCTGTGATCGTTTCCTGCTGATGCAACGGAAAGTCTAAGAATCGGTGCATACTCATCAACAGCTGAGATGACTGCCATCAAAAATACGAGGAACGGAATATTCTCCTCCGGAGTCTTTCCCGGATCGAGAAGGTTCATTCCCGTATCTGTACATACAGACCAGTTGTTGTGCTTTCCTGAACCGTTTATTCCCTCGAAAGGTTTCTCATGGAGAAGACATGCAAAATTGTGCTTGTCGGCTACCTTCTTCATAACCTCCATTGTGAGCTGGTTGTGGTCAACTGCGATGTTTGCCGTCTCAAATACAGGAGCGAGCTCATGCTGTGAAGGAGCAACCTCATTATGTTTTGTCTTTGCAGGTATTCCAAGTCTCCAGAGTTCCTCGTCGAGGTCATGCATATAAGCAGAAACCTTTGGCTTTATGACACCGAAGTAATGATCCTCCATCTCCTGTCCCTTTGTAGCCGGAGCTCCGATAAGCGTACGTCCCGTGAAGAGAAGATCTTTTCTCTTTTTATAAAAATCCTTGTCGATAAGGAAATATTCCTGCTCTGAACCGATGGTTGTATTTACTCTTGTCACATCTTCATATCCGAGTACATGAAGTACTTTTACCGCCTGCTCTGAGAGTGCTTCCATAGAGCGGAGAAGAGGTGTCTTCTTGTCGAGCGCCTCACCGCCGTAAGAACAGAATGCTGTAGGAATGTAGAGCGATCCGTCTTTTATAAATGCAGGTGAAGAAGGATCCCATGCTGTATATCCTCTTGCCTCAAAAGTGGCTCTGAGTCCTCCCGAAGGGAAACTTGATGCATCAGGCTCACCTTTTACAAGCTCTTTTCCCGAGAACTCCATGAGAACTTTTCCGTCCTCTGTAGGTGAGATAAAGCTGTCATGCTTCTCTGCTGTGAGACCTGTCATTGGCTGGAACCAATGAGTAAAATGGGTAGCTCCGTGCTCTATAGCCCACTCTTTCATGACTGCTGCAACTGTGTTTGCAACTTCAAGCTCAAGGTGTGTTCCCTTCTCGATAGTCTTCTTTACTGCCTTGTAAATATCCTTCGGCAATCTCTCTCTCATAACTTTGTCGCTGAATACGAGACATCCGTATTCTTCGGTAAGTTTTCCGGCTTCCATCATTTCTTTTTTCCTCCTAGTTTATTAAAGTCTCGCTCGAAGAGAATTGGCGCGGGATTTGTGTAAGCTTTAGCTTACATATTTCATATGCAAATCCCTACGCATCTCGTCTGAGATTTATTTACCACTGTTTCCGTAGTTTGAAAGTACTCTCGCCGAAGGGTCGTTCACGTCGCATCCTTCCCAACTCTTGTTCGGCATCCAAAAGTCCACTATCATGTGGGACTGTCCGCCGTAGTACTTCTCAAATATCTCTCTGTACAAAAGTGATTCTTTTGTAAAAGGTTTTGCAAAATCGTATTTCTTTATTCTTTCTTCATACTCGCTGTCGGTGTATGAACTCTCGGCATATTCCATGAGATCGTCTCTCAAGGAGTGTCCTACCGCATCTGAAAATGCAGCTTTCTCTCTCATAAGTATTGAATGAGGAATAACCGCATCCTCCTCAAAAGCCTTTCTCAAAAGATATTTTCCAATTCCATATGTATTCATCTTCTTTTGTGGATTTATGCTCATTACATAATCCACAAAATCCAAATCTCCGAATGGAACTCTTGCCTCAAGAGAATTCACGCTTATACATCTGTCGGCTCTTAAGACGTCATACATATGAAGCTCTCGTATACGTTTTTTTGCCTCCTCCTGAAACGCATCCGCGTCAGGTGCAAAATCTGTATACTTGTAACCGAAAAGCTCGTCGGAGATTTCTCCGGTGAGCACCACCTTTATATCCGTATTCTCGTGAATCCACTTGCAGAGAAGATACATTCCTATAGATGCTCTTATCGTTGTGATATCGTAGGTGCCAAGAGCTTTGATAACAGGCTCAAGGGCATTTAAGACATCCTCTTTTGTGATTATCACCTCGTGGTGATTGCTGTGGATATAATTTGCAACCTCCCTCGCATACTTGAGGTCTATGGCATCTATATCCATTCCGATCGCAAAAGTCTCAATCGGTTTCTCACTGAGTCTTGCAGCCACACCGCAGACCAGTGATGAGTCAAGTCCTCCTGAGAGGAGAAATCCTACCGGGGCATCGGCATCAAGCCTTTTTTCGATTCCGTTTAAAAGTTTGTCATGTATCTTTTGTGTGATGACCGTCACATCATCATCAGTGACATTGTCGGGACAAGTCATATCTCTGTAGCAAACAAACTCTCCGTCCTCGTAATAATGTCCCGGAGGAAATGGCTCTATTCTTTCACATACGCCTGTGAGGTTCTTTGGTTCCGAAGCAAATAGAATATATCCGTCGCTGTCATATCCGTAATACAAAGGTCTTATTCCAATCGGATCTCTTGCCGCCACGAATGAATTCTTTTTGCTGTCATATATAACGCAGGCGAATTCCGCATCCAAAAGAGCAAACATTTTTGTTCCGAGAATCTCATAAAGAGGAAGCAGTATCTCGCAATCGCTTTCGCTTTTAAACTCGTATCCGAGTGATATGAGATATTTTTTCAGATTATTGAATCCGTACAACTCTCCGTTACATATAACTGCGTTCCCGTTGAGATTGAACGGCTGCATTCCCAATTCGTTTAGGCCCATGATGGAGAGACGATTGAATCCCATCCATCCGCCGTCAACTTTTAGCATACGGGACATATCCGGTCCTCTGGACTGTGTCCTCTTCAATAACTCCTCGAAAATCTCTTCTTTAGCATCTGCTCTTACATATGTAAGTATTGCGCACATACTTCTTCCTCCTGATTAGCTGATTTGCCTTTTTATTCCACGTCGGCCAGTGCTGCTGCACCTTCCTCGCCGGTACGAATCTTTACTACATTGTCCAGGCTGTAGACAAATATTTTTCCGTCTCCAATATGTCCTGTGTAGAGGGCTTTCTTTGCTGCCTCAATGACATCTTCAACGGCTATCTTGCTCACTACCACCTCAAGTTTGATCTTAGGCAAAAGTGTTGCATCCATCTCAACTCCACGATACATTTCTCCGGATCCCTTCTGCACTCCGCAACCCATTACCTGAGTTACCGTCATTCCGGTTACGCCGAGATCGTTCATCGCTCTTCTGAGTTTGTCGTATCTTGTAAGTTTTGCTATTATAACCACCTTGTGGATGTTTGAGCCTGTATTTACCGGTGCGCTTACAACAGGAACGGAAGCTCTCTTCATCGCCTCCGAAGCTGCGTCATAATCATCCACACCGAGGTCTGTATTCTCGTTTACAGTCATGTTTAAAGTATTTGAAACGTCCATGATAGCAAATCCCGAATAAGCTGATGCAAGTCCGTGCTCTGTAGAGTCGAGTCCTAAGATTTCTTCCTCCTCGCTGACTCTTAAACCAAGTGTTGCTCTTATTGCAAGGAATGCTATAGTGATAGCAATTGCTGTCCATGCCGCTGTGCTTATCATTCCGATAAACTGTATTCCCAAAAGCTTGAATCCTCCTCCGTAGAAGAGACCAACCATCTCTGTTCCGGTGCTGTCTGCGATAGAATATCCCGGAGCTGTGTTTGTTGCAAAAAGTCCTACGGCGATTGTTCCCCAGATTCCGTTCATGCAGTGAACTGCAACTGCTCCGACCGGATCGTCGATATGAAGCTTGTAATCCAAAAACCATACGCCGAAGCATACGAGAAGTCCTGCTACGATTCCAATCACAACTGCTCCGAAAGCATCTGTCACATCACAAGGAGCTGTGATTGCTACAAGTCCTGCAAGGGATGCGTTTAAACACATCGACACGTCCGGTTTTCCGTACTTGAGCCATGTAAAGATCATACATGTAACTGTTGCAAGTGCAGGAGCGATTGTTGTTGTGACAAATACCGAGCCGAGCTGATCAACCGATGTACAAGCGGCTCCGTTGAATCCGTACCATCCGAGCCAGAGAATAAATACACCAAGTGCAGCTGCCACAAGGTTGTGTCCCGGGAAAGCATTTACTTTTGTAACCTTTCCTGCCTTATCTCTCTCAAACTTTCCGATTCTAGGTCCCAAGAATGATGCTCCTATCAGAGCTGCGATACCACCGACCATGTGAATACAGTTTGAACCGGCAAAATCATGGAAGCCCATCTGTGCGAGCCATCCACCGCCCCAGGTCCAGTGTGCTTCAATCGGATAGATGATGGCTGAAATCACTGCTGAGTATGCACAGTAAGAAATAAACTTTGTTCTCTCTGCCATGGAACCTGAAACGATTGTCGCTGTTGTCGCACAGAACACAAGGTTGAATACGAAATTCGACCAATCGAATTCTGCATAATTTGTAAAAATATCAAATCCCGGTTTTCCGATGATTCCCATCATATCCTCGCCGAGGAAAAGTCCAAAACCGATAAGAATAAATACCACTGTTCCGATACAGAAATCCATAAGGTTTTTCATTATGATATTTCCTGTATTCTTTGCTCTGGTGAATCCGGCCTCACACATTGCAAATCCGGCCTGCATCCAGAAAACAAGAGCGGCACCAATAAGAAACCACACCCCGAAAACGGTTGAGTCAATTGCCTCTAAAATTTCTACACTCATAATATGTCTCCTCACTTTTTTCAAGAGTCGCCCGCGAATCCCCACGGAGCGTTTATTTCAATCGATTATTAAACCGGATGAAATAAAAAAGGATGCAAAGTCACTCCGTCATATGCGGAAGTGATGCCCCTTTGCATCCAATAATTATCAAGACATGTCATTTAGTTTTTCGCGCGATAGATAAAAACATCTCCCTGCTACAGAGAAATCTTACCCGACAATATTGTGCCGAATAAAAAAAGCGTCTCGAAGTCCAAACTTCAAGACGCCTTTGTCTTTATGATTTAGGATATTACTATTTGTTGAGTGCGGTGTCAAGTATTTTTTCCATCTCATCCCAATCGAATTTTTTCTTTGCCATGGTAAAATCCTGGATGATATTTTTTTCCTTATCAGGCATTTTATACTCGCCAAGCTGATCGAGGACCATCTCCACTCCATCGTAATCCATGGTCGATACAAGCTCCGTCAAAGCATTTATCGCATCAGACAGAATATCCAAAGGAATCATCTCTCGATTGTCATCCTCTTTCTCCATTTCCTCGAACTTTTTGAGCTTATCCTTGTAGGCCATGTAATCATTCACAAGTCTGTCGTGATTCTCTGCAAGAAAAGCGGTATCGTTCTTATTCCCCGCATCCTCAATTGCTGCACAGAGTTCGGATAGTTCTGTTGCGCCTATAATCCTGGCAGAGCTTTTAAGCGCATGCACCTTTATCGTATACAGTTTGAGATTCCTTTCCCTGTATGCCCCGGATATAACTTTCAGGTTGTCGTAAATCGTGTCATAAAACAGTCTTATAGAGAAAACAAAACTGTCCACTCCACCGCTGAACTTTATTCCTTCGTCCACCGACACACCGTCCACATCTTTAAGCCATGAGAGGTTTTCCGGAAGTTCAGTAAAATCTTCCGGATTTATATCTTCCGTTCTAATCGATATCTTCTCTTTAGGAATAAATCTTAGGATGGTATCCTCTAAGGTTTTTCCGTCGACCGGTTTTGGCAGATAACCGTCAAATCCATACTGTTTGTAGAACTCCTCACCGTTCTCCGAATAATTTGCCGTGAGCGCAACAACCGGTATTGTTATTCCTTTTTCTCTTATCTTTTGAACCGTCTCTATTCCATCCATTCCCGGCATCATATGATCAAGGAATACTATGTCATACCTGCTTTCATCAAGCTTTTTTAGACAATCCTCACCGGAGGTCGAATCCGTGATATCGACCTTCGTTATCTTTAAAAGTCCGTTGATAACAGAGAGATTCATCTCGTTGTCATCTACGACAAGCACCTTTACATCCGGTGCTATCAGTTTTGGAATATAAGGTCCGGCTGTGATCTCATCCCTCTTTTCCTTGAACTCTCCTATCGGTGTGAAATCCACAACCCTCTGCGAAATCTCAAGTATGAACGTAGAACCCTCTCCGTAAACACTCTCGCACCAGAGTTTTCCGCCCATAAGTTCCGTGAACTGTCTGGATATATCAAGTCCCAAGCCGGTTCCCTGAATACTGCTGTTCTTCGCCTCATCAAGTCTCTCAAAAGCAGTAAAGAGCTTGTCCAAATCTTCGGGTTTTACACCGATACCACTGTCCTTCACCTCATATCGTATCTTGCATATGCTGTTCCTTTTGTCCAACACCTTTGCAGTCAGTTTGAAACCGCCTTCTTCCGTATATTTCACGGCGTTGGTTAAAAGATTTAAGACAATCTGTTTCACCTTACTCATATCGCCATACAAGACAGATGGCATTTCTTTGTCTATGTCCAGTTCAAAGGTGAGATCCTTCTCATTGCTCTTCACACGGATCATTGTAATTATGCCGTGCAAAAGCTCCTCCTCGCTGTACTCCTGCTCGACAAGATGCATCTTGCCCGACTCTATTTTTGATATGTCTAAGATATCATTTATGAGCCCGAGAAGTGACTCCGATGCCATCCTTATATCCATCGCATATCCCATAATTGACATAAAATAAGGCTTTGGCACATTTGTGGCATCCTCCCTCAATATCATCTCATCCATTCCCATGATGGTATTTATTGGAGTTCTTATCTCATGAGACATATTTGCCAAAAATCTTGATTTTGCCGTGTTCGCTCTCTCGGCTTCGATTTTTGCCCTCTGCAACTTGTTCATATTTATGATTTCAAAGACGTAGAGCAAAACAACGAGACCTACTATAGACATATTTGTCAATGAAAGTCCGTAAGCGAAGACTTGAATGATAGACGCCAAAAAAGGCACCACCGTAAATAGAAGCAATGGAAAGAATTTTCCGAATCCAAGCATTTTTCTGAACTGAATGATTATCGTAAATTGAAGCATTGCTATGGAAAGAGGGAAAAAATAGCTGATTGGAAATCCTGGTGCTCTGACATAATGATTTGTATTGTCAATTGTATAATACAGCCCGGTGAACTGTGATATTACAAGCATTGCTTCACCAATCCATCCAAGTAGATTGCATACGACAAGTCTTTTCAGGTTATCTGTGAGCTTCAAATCGTTTTTGCATACATCATATAGATACATAGAAAATGCCATTCCACAAACCAACGTAAGAGCAAAAACCATATAGTTGCTGAGTCTTACCATGGCAAAACCTGTGTCTGTCATGACTCCCCTGAAACGGTATGCATTTCTGTCAAACAGCAGCAAGCAAGTTGCAGCAAGTTCCATCACTACCAAAATATGTCTTCTGTAGTGCGACAAAGTGTGCGTCGACAACGTAAGTATAATCAGTACCCCGCAAGATCCACTCATAAAAAGCATCAAATCAAGCTGTGCACTCAACATAAATTCTTTCATAACTTATCCCGTTTATTTATGTAATATAAAAAACTCTTCGAGTTTTTCAAGAAGTTCCTCTTTGCTGATATTTTTCAAAAGGTACCCTTCCGGTTTTAGGGCAACTACCGCCATTACGGATTCCTTGTCGCTCTTTCCTGTCAGAAATATGACCGGAATATTCCTTGTTTCCTCATCACTTCTAAGCATCTCAAGCACCTGAGGTCCGTTTGTGACAGGCATCTCATGATCAAGAAGAATAAGATCCGCCTTGTTTTTTCCAAGCCATTTAATAGCCTGTAGACCTGAATTTACCATCGCAACCTTGTAAGTATTCTTTAACCAGTCTCTCACCAGTCCCAGATATGT
>JAILHT010000092.1 GCA_024695665.1 Lachnospiraceae bacterium | reverse complement strand
TCCGAAAAAATCAAAACTAAATGCTTCGTTCGACTTGCATGTGTTAAGCACGCCGCCAGCGTTCATCCTGAGCCAGGATCAAACTCTCATGTTAAAATGTTTTGTTTGTTCCAGTATCAAGAAAAACTTTGACGTTTTTTTCCTTGTTTACTTGGTTTGGTTCTCTTTGTTTATTCTCAAAGATCTTTCAAGGTCAATTCACTGTTCAGTTTTCAATGTTCGTTTTGTTTTTGTTTTGCTCTCTTGCGACAGCTCATTTAATATACCAAAATGATTTATCTCTGTCAACAAGTTTTTTTAAGTTTTTTTTATTTTTTTAAAATTGTTGTTTTTAAGCCTGTGAAACCACTATATCTTGGTATTGCAAACACAGGGTTTTATGCAAATAAACCAACAACAAATCTGAGCAACAAGTTGTTTTCATATAACCACGTAAGTATTGCAGAGCTCCTTATCTGAGAGATACATACCGCTCCGAATTCCGTGGTACAACACAGAGAAACAATATAGAAAAATATCCATATCAATAACAACACCTTAAAGGCACCGGCAATTATTCCAAGAGTCCTGTTCACCGTTCCGAGAACAGGAATATAAGATACAAGGTTGAGAGAGTTCTCTATAAGCAGTAAAACAAACCAAACTATTATCCATGTGATCAGAAAAGCAATCCCCTTTATTATAAAATGAGAAATATTTTCTGCCATAACTTTGTATACTCCGGATTCCTCAACAAGGCCCTCCACGCTCTCAATGGCTCCGTCTGTCAAAAAATCCAGTGCGGACTCAGGCAGTTCCAGCCCACTTCCCTGAAGTGCATCACCAAATATATTTCCGATTTCGGTGTCACTCATGTCTGCAGACAGAGTCATCTCACTGTAGTTTTCTCCCTCCAGAGACTTCAATCCATTTTCTTTTAGATAATCTTCCACACTACTCGCAATCGAATCGTCTATCTGAGTATTATTCTCTATAAACGAAGTAACCTGCGGGTTTATCGCAGTAACCAACACTATGGCAATAAGCCATGACACAACGGAAAAAGCGCTTCTCAAAAAGCCATCCCTGTATCCTTTAAACATCGACAATGCCATTATTGCCAAGATAATAATCAACATTATATTCATTTCTGTTCCGGTAAAACTCATATTTCTTCCTACTTCAATATTATATTCTCCGTAAATCCTTTTAATACGAGACTGTAATCCAGCCATCCGGTTCCGGAAAATATATAGTAAATCATGTCATCAAAATTATAGTAAAACTTCGTTATTCCCTTCAAAGTATAAATATATGCCCTACTGTCAGAAAGCATGCATATCTCATGGTTTTGGAGGAAATATACCTTCTCGAATCCCGCCGCAACGTTCATCTCAAGTTCTGCCTCGCCGTCCATATTGTATATCTTTAGGACGTCTTCCTCAGAATCCTCATTTTCATAAATCAAGCCTATATATTTGTCGTCATGAAATACAGTGCAGGCCTCCCCATCAATGGCAACGACGCTTGTCTCCTCAGGTCTCTGATCGCCGTTATACACGACCATCATTGAATCTCCGATTGCAATCATCTTGTCATTTGAAACATAGAATATTTCCGGCAAAAGGCTGCCGTCATATGTATAAGAACCTACAATATTATCTATCTCGCTCTGTCCCACAGAACCGAAATTGTAAAAAGCTATAGTGCTTGCAACACTTCCGCCACTGATATCGATCATTGAAACTCCAAGCTTGGTCGCATCATCTGACAGCGCAAGATTCACCGGAAAACTCCCGTTTGTGAGATGGATGGCTCCGGACGCCAAATTCTCTCCGGTCTTGTCGTACAATTTTATATAACTTGTTCCATCCTCTTCCGTCAAAAGAGCCACTGTTCCCTGAGCTGCTATTGATATATTCTCGATTATGGTAGTCGTTGTCACGCTTCCAACCGCGCCTACCGTGTCAAATATATACACTTTGGTTCCCTCGCGATCGGCTATTGCAACATAATTGCCGTTTATCTTTACAATAGGTTCCTGCATCTCAAATGCCTGATTCCATATGCCGTTATTCTTAAGGTCGTAAAGCGCTGCTCCGTCATTATTGTATTTGAGGATATAGTCTCCCACTCTTTCATAATTTTCGGTTCCATCATTTCTCTCCACGGTCGATTTGATCATATAATCCGTGTAGCTTTTTGAATTGCAGTAAAAATAATAGCCCGTAACTGCCAGGGCTATTACTGCTATCACAATTATGATTATTAAGGTTATTTTGCGTCTGTGGGCTTTGATTCTTTTTTCCATACCCTCGACGTCTTTTTCAACCGCATGAATACCGTTTTTTCCTATATCAGTCATATTTCACCAGGTTTTCTTTGTTTTTGTCTACAATTCTGCCCGTCCCTCGAGTGCGCGTAACAATGTCACCTCGTCTATGTACTCGAGATCTCCTCCGACAGGAACACCGCTGGCTATCCTAGTCACCTTTATCCCGGTCGGCTTTATGAGCTTGCTAATATACATAGCTGTAGTTTCGCCTTCAAGACTTGAATTCGTCGCGATTATAACTTCATCGACATCACCTTCAAGTCTTTTCATCAGCTCTTTGAGTTTTATATCATTCGGTCCTATACCCAGCATAGGAGATATCGCGCCATGAAGGACATGATATACACCCTCATACTTTTTGGTCTTCTCGTATGCTGCCAAATCCCTTGTGTTCTCCACAACCATAATCTGTTTGTGATTTCTTGCGGGATTCTTGCAAATAGGACATATTTCAGAATCCGTGAGTGTAAAACAGCACTTGCAATATCTCACATTCTTCTTTGCGTCTATTATCGCCTTCGATAGTCTCTCTACGTTTTCCTCCGGCATCCCCAATATATGAAACGCCAGCCTCTGCGCTGTTTTTGACCCAACACCGGGCAAAAGCGACAGTTCCTCTATCAGGCGATTGATTTGTCCGCTGTAGTATTCCATCTTTTATCTTCCTGTATTTATAATATGCGTTACGTCACCGATCTGTTTCCCCGGTGATTCTGACACATAGTTCACAGATTTCACAATCAGAACGGCAGATTGCCCATTCCTCCTGTAATCTTTGACATAGAAGCATTTGAAACCTCATCTATGTTTCTAAGCGCCTCATTGGTTGCTGCCATTATAAGATCCTCAAGCATCTCAATATCATCCGGATCAACAACTTCCTCGGAAAGCTTAACTCCCGTTATCTCTCTCTTACCTGAAACTGTAACTGTGACAGCTCCGCCACCCGCAGTTCCTGTTACTTCTTTTTCTTCAAGCTCTTTCTGAGCCTCTTCCATCTGGCGCTGCATTCTCTGCGCCTGCTTCATAAGGTTGTTCATGTTTCCCGGCATTCCGCCGCCAAATCCGCCTCTTTTTGCCATTTTTTAACTCCTTTAAAAATCTTCATCGTCATTGTCTTCAATGACTATATCTTTATTTATAGCATATCTTCGGATATCATCTCTTCCATTTGCAGGATTTGAATCCGTATATGCATTTACTCTGATAGATACATCTTTTCCTGTGGCATTTGCTATAGCTTCCCTCAGGCATTCGATATTTTCCTCTTCACGGAAGACCTTCTCACCTATACCGCCTTCTTTAAATGCAAGTACAAGTTCTTTTTCTCCTCCGACTCTCGGCTCTGCGCTCTTTATAACACTCTTTAAGTAAGGTTTCAAATACTGATTTATTATTCTATCCCAATTGAGTGCAATAGCATTTATATCTTCGGGCAAAGCTTTGTCGAGAACTTTCTCCTCTGCGGTCTGGCCGTCAGAAGAAGGATTTACATTCACGGAGTCAGGTTTCATATTTGATACAACCACTCCGTTTTCCAAACGTTTTTCAAGCTGTTCGATTCTCTGCAGAAGGCTTTCATTGTCACTTTGCATCTGTGGCTTGCAGAGTTTTATCAAAGCAATCTCAATCAAAACTCTTTTCTGATTTGAATATTTTATGTCATTTGAAAGTTCGGACATTATATGGATAAATCTTATGATTGTATCGAGATCCGTGTAAGCGGCAATCTCTTTCATAATATTGATGTCCTCCTCAGACATATCGAGATTTTCACCCGCAGTCTCGTCGCTCTTTACAAGCATCGCATTTCTCAAATACCAACTGAAGTCAGTCACGAACTGTCCGAGTTCTCTTCCCTCCGTAACCATCTGTGCCACAATATCCATGCAACCTTTGACATCCATGTTCAAGGCGCATATAAAGAGCTGTCTGAACACCTCCGTATCCACGGTTCCAAGTACAGACAGCACCTTTTCATATGTAAGTTTTTCTCCGAGGTAAAATGCGATGCACTGATCGAGCAGACTAAGCGCATCTCTAAGTGCTCCATCCGCCTGTCTCGCTATATATTTCACTGCTTTGTCATCGGCTTCTATATTCTCCTCACCAAGCAGTTCGTATAACCTGTCCGAAATGGTGTCGACCGATATTCTCTTGAAGTCATATCTTTGACACCTGGACAAAATGGTCACCGGTATTTTGTGCACTTCCGTCGTAGCCAGAATAAATATAACATATTCCGGCGGTTCCTCAAGCGTTTTTAACAGTGCGTTAAAAGCTCCGGTCGAAAGCATATGAACCTCGTCTATAATATAGACTTTGTATTTTCCTTCCGTAGGGCGGTATGCAACCTCCTCACGTATCTCTCTTATACTGTCGACTCCGTTGTTTGAAGCAGCATCTATTTCGATGACATTCATCGAATTTCCGTCAAGGGCAGCCCTGCAGCTTTTACATTCGCCACAGGGATTGCCGTCTTTAGGGTTCTCGCAATTCACCGCCCTGGCAAAAATTTTTGCTACCGAGGTTTTTCCCGTTCCTCTCGTTCCGCAGAACAGATACGCATGACCTATCCTGTCCGCTTCCATTTGATTTTTTAATGTTGTAACTATATGATCCTGTCCCTTTACTTCAGAGAAGTCTTTCGGACGGAACTTTCTGTATAATGCCTGGTAAGACATTCGGATTTTGCTCCTTTACCTTAAGGAATCATCAGTCGCCAAAACTGATGCCTATTTGTTTTATTTCTTTTATAATCTGTGAATCCGGATCAACAGCCTTTAATTTTCCCGCTACGCTCTCAAGCGGTACACGTTTTGTCTCGCCGTTCACCATAGCAACCATATTGCCGAAATCTTTGTCCAAAATAGCTTGTGCTGCTGCCGCTCCAAGTCTTGTGCAGAGAACTCTGTCATAAGGCGTCGGGCTTCCGCCTCTCTGCGTATGTCCCGGAACCGTAACTCTGACTTCGGTTCCTGTTGCAGCCTGTATTTCTGCCGCGATCTCATATGATATTGAAGGATATTTTGATTTTTCCCTCTTCTTCTTGAGTTCTTTCTTTGAAAGCTTTGCATCTTCCTTGGATATCGCACCCTCTGCCACCGCAAGAATGGTAAATCCTTTTCCGGCTTGAGTTCTGTGCTCGATTGCTTCCGCCACTTTCTTTATGTCGTAAGGTATCTCCGGAAGCAGAATGATATCTGCACCTCCTGCGATTCCGGCATGGAGCGTAAGCCATCCGACTTTGTGTCCCATTACCTCAACTATGAAAACTCTGTTATGAGAAGCGGCTGTCGTATGGATACAATCGATCGCATCGGTTGCTATATTGATAGCGCTTTGGAATCCGAAGGTGACATCCGTTCCGTAAATATCATTGTCTATTGTCTTAGGAAGATGAATGACATTCAAGCCTTCCTCTCTGAGAAGATTCGCTGTCTTTTGTGTTCCGTTTCCTCCCAGTATAACAAGGCATCCAAGATTCAATTTGTAATACGTCTGTTTCATAGCCTCCACTTTATCAAGTCCGTTTTCATCCGGAACTCTCATAAGTTTGAAAGGCTGTCTTGAGGAACCTAATATTGTTCCTCCTTTTGTGAGTATTCCCGAAAACTCGGATTTTGAGAGAAGCCTGTAGTCCCCGTATATAAGTCCTTTGTAGCCGTTCATAAAACCGTAAACTTCTATTTCCTGTTTACTGTTTGCCAACCCTTTGACGACTCCGCGCATCGCTGCGTTGAGTGCCTGACAATCTCCACCGCTGGTCAACATTCCGATTCTTAACATAGCTTCTCCTCCCTTGTAAATGTCAAGACTCAGTCGGAGTCCATCCCCGACTGAGTATGTTTTGTCATAACCCCACCTTTGTCCACACTAAAGGTGAGAGATTCCTCTAACTGAATCAATGTCTTCTCATTTTATAACTGCGCTTTTATCAATCATATGTGCTGGTATATTTTAGTATCGTCTTTGCCAGCTTCGTTGCTATCTTCTTTGATCCAGAAGTACTTGGATGAATATTGTCATACGTAGAAAGACTAAGGTCTGTGGTGATCATCGAATAAGCATAACTGTATTTCTTTGCTATCGCCTTTATTGTGCTTCCGTTTCTGTCGGAGAACGGAGGTCTGACACAGAATATCTTTGCGGATGAATACTTTTTATGTACGGCCTTTACAAGTTTTATATATGCCGATTTGAATGTCGAACTACTACAGTCATCATCATTGGCTCCAAATTCCAGTACAACCGCTCCGACATCGCTAGGATAAGATGAGGTCTTACTTCCGTTTACATTGTATGTGACTATGTTGTATGCGGTCGAGAAAGATCCCGTCTCTGTGAGTCCGCAACTTGCATATCCTACTATGTAAGGTATTGCTCCAAGCTTTTCAGCTGTATACCACGCATATGTATGTGTAACACTGGTTCCCGAAGTATCCAGCCCATTACCTATTGTTCTTACACCTTCTGTTATGCTGTCTCCATAGAATACAACAACAGGATTCTGCGGTTTTACTGCTGTGACCACTCCGGTTGAAGCTGTAACAGGCTTAATACTCTTTATTGCAATTCCGCCATTTCCGCTCCATCTATCCTCATAAGGGTTCACTCTGTCCAAAAC
>JAILHT010000063.1 GCA_024695665.1 Lachnospiraceae bacterium | reverse complement strand
GTTAATAGTTTGTTCCAGTATCAAGAAAAACTTGACGTTTTTTCCTTGTTTACTTGGTTTGGTTCTCTTTGTTTATTCTCAAAGATCTTTCAAGGTCAATTCACTGTTCAGTTTTCAATGTTCGTTTTGTTTTTGTTTTGCTCTCTTGCGACAGCTCATTTAATATACCAAAATGCTCTACCTATGTCAACGACTTTTTTTAAGTTTTTTTTTCTTTTTTTCGTAAGTTTTAATAATCCTTGTAAATACAGCATTTTGCCCATCGGGCAAAAATAAAGGTCGCGAAAAATGATGTGTCATCTTTCACGACCTTTTTACAACAAACCTTCTGTGCTAAGTCATGGTGCCCTCTAAATTAAGGCTTTATGCTGTCACATATTGGTTGTATTCTACTTCTTTATCTTAACCTTCTTTACTGAAGTCCAGCTTCCATATATCTTGGTACCCTTTGAATCCTTCTTGTAAGCCCTTACTCTTACATAATAGGTTTTACCTTTCTTATACTTAATTGCTTTGCCTCCGGATTTTATATATGTCTTCTTTGCGGTCGTATTGTACTTCTTTGCTCCCGACATGGATTTTTTAGATGCTACTGCAATCTGATATCCCGAAGCTCCCGAAACTTTCTTGTAAGATACATATATTTTACGTCCCTTTTTATTTGTAACTTTTAGGCTTTTAACTTTTGATAAAGAAGATACCGTAAGAGACATATCATCAAAATATGCATCTGTTTCACCACCTTCATGCAATACACCGACAAGATATGCTCTTGCAGTATATGCACTACTTGGAATAACAAGTTTTACAGACGGGTGTGTAGTCCATGATCCATAGCTGACGTTCGTATACATTTTGGATGTAATAGTTTTTAAAACTTTTCCTGAACTGTTTAAGATATCAAGTCTTATTCCGGCCCCATCCGATTGACCATATCCGCCAATATACGCGGAATATGTCAACAGCTTTCCTCTGTAAGACTTTATATTCACATCCTGATACAGATATCTTGGAGACTCACTGTCGGATGGCCATCCGGTTATAAAATAATAACTACCTGTCCTTGCGGCAGGATGAGACCATCCATTGATTGTTCCATCGTATCCCATTTCCCAGCATTTTTCGCTTGAACTGTCTACCCAGCCGGTTAAATCCCCTGTTTCTCCACCCGGATTTGTGAGCAAATTTGTTGCTGCTTCAGCTTCTATTGCCGAATCAAAGTCTGTGACATACAACATACTCAACGATACTGCTACTGCCATCACAAAGCATAACATTTTTTTGAATATATTTTTCATACTCATGCACTCTTCCCCCCTTTAATTTCAAGTCTCGCCCCTTTTTCTGATACTTTAGCACTATTTATAAAATTATATTATCATACTTTTTCTTTGTTTAGTACCCTTTTTCAGTAAATATGTGCATTTTCGTCGTTTTTAACATACATTTAATTGTCCTATCCAAACATAACAATTGAAATAAAGTGATAAAACTTGAAATAATAATAAAAACCCGCAGGGTAGAATAGTTTCACCTGCGGGTTTTAGATTTTCATTTAAGTTTTCTATTTATGATTCTTCCTGTTCTTCACTTTCCTCAGGAGTATTGAGATGTTCCGGAATATAAACATGAACCTTGTCTATATGATTCTTTTCTACATTCTCAGCCACAAGCCTTATACCTGATTCGGTTTCAACAGTTTCTCCCTCTATCGGGAAACGGTCAAGCATCTGGATAAACACTCCTCCTATCGAATCGAATTCCTCCGATTCAATCTGAAGACCTATCTGATCTTTAAGATCGTCGAGTTTAAGCGAACCGTCTACAACGTATTCGCGTTCACCTATCTCCTGGATGTTTTCTGCCTCATTTTCATCATACTCATCCCTTATTTCACCGACAATCTCTTCAAGAAGATCCTCCATTGTTATAAGTCCTGCAGTTGAGCCGTACTCATCCAAAACAATAGCAAGGCTGATGGAGTTCTGTCTCATCTCACGCATAAGTTCAGATGTCTTTTTGTGATCATGGACAAAATATATCTCACGTAAAATATGTTTTATATCAAAATGTTCTTTGTCTTCGTACAATACAAGGTCTTTTATGTTTATAAGACCTACAACGTTATCCCTGTTTTCTTCATAAACAGGAATTCGGGTGTACAAACACTCTCTATATGTCTCAAGAGTTTCTTCATATGTTGCGTCAATCGGAAGGAATACCATATCGACACGAGGAATCATAATATCCTTTGCCACCTGGTCATCAAGATCAAACACGTTATTGATCATCTTGCGCTCATCACTTTCGATTTCGCCGTCCTCATGACTCTCATCTACAATTGTTCTTATTTCTGTTTCAGTGAAAGTATCCTGCTTCTTGTCCATATCAATTCCGCCGAGTGACAAAAGAAATCTGGCTATACCATTCACTATAAAGCTAATAGGCGTTATAAACTTCATCCATGCGAAAATCCACTTTGCGCATGCCAAAGACCACTTCTCAGCCTGAGATGCCGCATAGTTTTTTGGAATAATCTCACCGAGTATAATAATAAGCAATGTCAATATACCGGTTGCTATTCCGGCTCCGGCATTTCCAAAAAATCTTGTAGCAAAAACAGTTGCGTAAGAAGTCATTCCTATATTCACAAGGTTGTTTCCTATAAGAATTGCGCTTAGCATTCTGCTTGGCTCATCGATAAGTTCAAAAACAATCTTGGCTTTTTTGTTTCCCTCTTCCATCATGTTTTTGATTCTGACCTTGTTTACAGCTGTCAGAGCCGTCTCCGATGAAGAAAAGAAAGCCGATAAAAATAATAAAATAATTAGAATAAGAAAATGTATCAGATCACTGGGGTCCAAAAACTTCACTCCTCTCATTTGTATAATAATAATTGCAAATGTATAAATATTTTACACAGATATTCCATTCAATGCAAGATATTTGAAAAATCCTTGTCAGTGTTTGCTTTTTATATTACGGATAAAAGGTCCCTTACATTTTTTATAAAGCACAATTCCATACCCTTTGGAGCCTTCACGTTCTTCTTGTGAACTTCAGGCAGAATACATCTCTCATACCCCAATCGCGAGGCCTCTGCCAGCCTCTGCTCAGCCATACTTACAGCCCTTATCTCTCCGCTTAAGCCTACTTCTCCAAAGCACAGAGTTTTATCATCTATCGGTTTGTCCTTGAAACTTGAGATTAGTGCAAGTACAATTCCAAGGTCCACTGCAGGTTCATTTATTCTTATTCCTCCCGCAATGTTCACATACGCATCGCAATGCCCCATGGACAGTCTTGCTCTTTTTTCAAGCACTGCCATAAGCAGACTGACCCTGTTGAAATCGGCACCTGTAGCCGTTCTTCTCGGAATGGCAAAGTTTGTTTCGCACACCAGTGCCTGTATCTCCACAAGTATAGGCCTTGTGCCTTCCATAGAACAGACAACTACTGACCCGGATGAATTCTCCGGCTTTCCCTGTAGCATATACTCCGAGGGATTTGCAACTTCAACCAATCCTTCCTCACGCATCTCAAACACACCTATCTCATTTGTCGAGCCAAAACGATTCTTTACGCCTCGTAGTATTCTGTAGGAAGCAAATCTGTCCCCTTCAAAATAGAGAACTGTGTCGACCATATGCTCAAGCACTCGCGGTCCTGCTACATTTCCTTCCTTCGTAACATGTCCTATTACAAAAAAAGTTATATTGTATCCTTTAGCCATCTGCATAAGAAGATTTGTCGATTCTCTAACCTGGGAGACACTTCCCGGTGCAGATGCTACATCCTCGTTGTACATAGTCTGAATAGAATCTATTACAACAGCGTCAGGTTTTCTCTTTTGTACAACCTCTCTTATGATATCAAGGTTTGTCTCACACAAAAGCGTCAACGAATCCGAGAACTTTCCAAGTCTGTTTGCTCTGATTTTTATCTGTTCAAGTGACTCCTCGCCCGAGACGTACAATACATTTTTTCCCACCTCGGAGAGGGTTCTGCATATTTGGAGCATAAGTGTGGATTTTCCGATTCCGGGATCTCCTCCTATCAAGACGAGCGACCCTCTTACTATTCCGCCACCCAAAACTCTGTCGAGTTCTGAATATCCTGTCCTCGTCCTGTTTTCATTTACTGTCTCGACCTCATTTATTCCTTTTATGGATATATCCTTCATATCCTTTGAGTGTGTTCCTACACCTTTTGCGGTTTTCTTGTCCACAATCTCCTCGACAAATGTATTCCACTCTTTACAGGCCGGGCACTGTCCTGCCCATTTTGTCGATTCATATCCGCACGATTGACAAAAATAAATCTTCTTTCCTTTAGCCATAATTCTCCCATTCCCATCCAATAAATCTGAAATATTGATAATACAAAAACAGAGCCCGCCTGAATCTGCGAGCCCTGTTATACATTTTAAGTATTATTTAATTTTTGCACTGATGAAATGCAATTCACTAAACATCTTATGCTTTAAGAACTTCGACTTTCACAGCTTTGCCATTTTCAAGTTCCACGCTTACACTGAGCTTTCCACCCAAATTCGTTGTGAACGTTCCGGCTTCCTTTCCGTCAATGCAAATATTGTAATCCGTGTTCTCTTCAAGCTCCAATGTAATCTGAGCGTCATTTTCACCCTCTACTGTGAAGCTCTCGCCGTTCTCACTTACTTTCAACCCGGTAACGGTTGTTCCCGGAACTGACTCGTAAACGAACATTCCGTTTCTCTCAAGCTTTGTAATCTCTTTGAAAGTCTTAACCTTGTAAACATCGCCTGCAATCTCAAAATTGTCAAGTTTTGTTTTTGCACTCAATGAATAATCTCCAAAGCTTACTGTTCCGTCATCTTCCTTACGAATCAACTCACTTACAACAGACATATTATCCTCCTGCTTGTCATATTTTTAATGTGAATATTATAACATGATATTTTATCTTAAACAAACACTATCTTATCTTTTCTGACAGTGACTTCGACCTTACTTCCACGCTTTACTTTTCCCGCCAAAATCTCCTCTGCAAGAGGATCTTCAATCGCGGTCTGTATCTTTCTCTTAAGCGGTCTTGCTCCATACTTCGGATCGTATGCCTTCTCTGCAATATATTTTTTTGCGGAAGGTTTTATCTCAAGATCGATATCCATCTGCTCTTTACATCTTTCGATAAGAGTCTTGGTCAGAAGCGTAACTATCTTGCTTATATCATCTTTGTTGAGCATACGGAATACGATTGTCTCATCAATTCTGTTTAGGAATTCAGGTTTAAAAATTCTTTTGACCTCTTCCATAACAAGATTCTTGATATAATCGTAATTCTGTTTCTCATCATCGGCAGCATTGAATCCCAGTTTTTTCGGAGTAAGTATGGACTGTGCTCCGGCATTGCTGGTCATGATTATAATAGTATTCTTAAAGTCAACCTTCCTGCCGTGTGCATCTGTGATATGTCCATCATCAAGAACCTGCAAAAGGATATTAAATACATCCGGATGCGCTTTCTCAATCTCGTCAAACAAAATAACGGAATACGGATTTCTTCTTACCTTCTCGCTGAGCTGACCTCCGTCGTCATATCCTACATATCCCGGAGGTGATCCTATAAGTTTTGACACACTGTGCTTTTCCATATACTCAGTCATGTCAACTCTTATCATAGCACGTTCATCTCCGAACATGGCTTCCGCCAAAGCCTTCGTAATCTCGGTTTTACCAACTCCTGTAGGTCCGAGGAACAAAAACGATCCTATCGGTCTGTTCGGATCTTTCAAACCCACACGGCCTCTTCTTACGGCCCTTGCTACTGCACCTACTGCTTCCTCCTGTCCGATGACACGTTTAGAGAGAATCTTCTCCATTTTATTCAACCTTGCCATCTCACCTTCTTCGAGCTTTTTGACAGGAATCTTTGTCCAATCCGAGACAACCTCAGCTATATTGTTCTCGGTTACAACTATCTTCTTTTTCTTTGCATCTTTGTGATACTTATTTACAAGTTTTTCTCTCTTTTTATCGAGTTCTTCTTTTTCACCTGATATCTCGGATGCCAATGCAAGATCACCTTCCACCAGGGACTCCTCAAGTCTTTTATCGAGTTCTCTGACTCTTCCTTCTATATCCCCGAGTCCTGCTGGCATCTTATAACCGGTGAGTTTTACTCTGGCCGAAGCCTCATCCATAAGATCGATTGCTTTATCAGGCAAATATCTGTCATTGATGTATCTCTTTGAAAGGGATACTGCTGCCTTTATGGCCTCATCCGTTATAACAACGCCATGGTGCTCTTCATAACAGCTTCTGAGACCATATAAAATGCTCTCTGCCTCATCATCGGTAGGCTCCTCTACGGTTATAGGCTGGAATCTTCTCTCCAAAGCAGCATCTTTCTCTATATACTTTCTGTATTCTTCTATAGTGGTTGCACCGATTAACTGTATTTCTCCACGAGCCAGGGATGGCTTTAAAATATTTGAAGCATCTATTGCACCCTCTGCACCACCGGCTCCTATTATCGTATGAATCTCATCTATAAAAAGGAGAATATTTCCGGCATTTATAACCTCCGAAATAACGGTCTTTATTCTCTCTTCAAATTCTCCCCTGTACTTTGATCCGGCTACTATTCCTGAAAGGTCAAGTGAGACAACTCTCTTGTCTATAACTGTATCCGACACAAGACCCGCTACTATCTGCTCGGCAAGACCTTCCACGATGGCTGTTTTTCCCACTCCGGGTTCTCCGATAAGACATGGGTTGTTCTTTCCACGTCTGCTCAATATCTGTATTGCTCTGTTTATCTCTTTTTCACGTCCGATGACAGGATCGAGTTTTCCCTCCTCGGCGAGTCTGGTCAAATCTCTTGAATATTGATCAAGAGTCGGTGTCATAGAACCATTCTTTCCACGGTTCTGATAACTTTGTATCTCCTCTTTAAAATCGTTCAAATCCTCCCCCATAGCGATAATAATATCCGCATAAATTTTCTGAGGATTTGCCCCGATTGTATTTATAAGTCGTGTTGCTGCACAGTCAGATGATCTGAGTAATGCCATAAGGATATGCTCTGTTCCAATCATATCCGAGTTGAAATGCTCCGCCTCCTCACCACTGAGTTCGAGTATCTGTTCAGCCTTAGGTGTCCAGCCATCTGCCTCCTCAATAGCAACATTTCCAACCGGTGCTATGAGATTGTCGATTAGATCCATCAACTGCGTCAATTCTATTTTATTGTCCATAAGAACCTGAGCAGCCACTCCCGATGCCTCCTTGAGAAGTCCGGCCAAGATATGCTCTGTTCCAATATAATTATGCTTAAGCTGCTTAGAAATGCGTTCTGCATTTTTAAGTGCTTTTTTTGCCATTGCCGTATATGCTTTTTGCATTACACTACAATCCTCCAATTAAAATCTTTAGTGCTCAAGTGTCTTTGATATGCTTTACAAATCAAAGATCCAAAAACTCAAGGTCGTCATCATCATCTGATGCCTTGAATTCAGGTGTTTTTTCTTTCTTGCCCAAAAGTGTTTCCTCATTCTTCTTCATAACTGTCTCTCGCACAGCTATGCTGTCTGACTTTTTAGTGACTTTATGAGATTTCTTCGGGACATCCTCCTCAAGCAATTCATCAAAATCATCATCGTCCTCCGATGGTTCCGACATAGATGAAACTATCTTTTTAAGGAACCCTCTCTTACCATGTTCCTTCTCATTTTCATCATCAAAATCTTCATCAAAGTCTTCATCCAGATCATCAAAGACTTCTTTCGTCTTTTTCGTCACTTTTGAAGATTCCTTTTCATCTTCCTTAAGTTCTCTTACAGCCTCTGCAAGTATGCTTTCCTCAAGG
>JAILHT010000011.1 GCA_024695665.1 Lachnospiraceae bacterium | reverse complement strand
TACATGAGCTGTGGCCTGGAGCCAGCAGGATTTTGGTTGACTTGAAAGGCGATTACGATAATGAAAAAAAAGGTGCAGCATTTGTAGTAGAGCGCAATGGAAGTCCAAGAATCAGTTCTGTGGAATTTAAAGATTTTTGCATCGACGGTTTACATTATATTGATGATGGTTCAGGGATTAGAAATCCGGAAAACACTTATAAAAACGGGAAGACCGGAATATATACAGCCAGTGAGAATGACTCATTTAAAATAAATGGAATGGGCTTTATATATTTGGAACATGGTCTTGTTATGTACAAATCCGATGCTTTGTCGGTTCATGACAATTTTATTGCGGAATGCGGAAACTGTATGGAATTGAGAGAATGGGGACAAGCCTCAAAGATAACGGATAATCTTATGGGCGCCGGCTTTAACGGATATTCAATTTATGCAGAGAATTTTGGTGGATTGTTGATTTCATCCAACAATATATTCCCACGGGGAATCAGCAGCGTAACATTTAAGGGAGTTACCAGATCGATAGTGACTGCCAACAGATTTCACTCTTTTTATCCAGGAATGCTCGTTTTGGAAAACAGTTCCGAGAATATGATATCTTCAAATCATTTTCTCAGAGATCATGAACCATGGCTTCCGATGCTGGAGTATGACAATGGACTCGGCGATGACTATGGATTGATTGTTATTAGTGGAAATCACAATACATTTACTGCAAATCATATTTCTGAGAATATCGCGTTGAGGTATTTGAGACCAAGTGGAATAAGACCTGTTATTGTGCGTTTGATTTCAGGTGTGGACAATCGCATATCGGATTGTCATATTGTTGCATTGTCAGAGGAATCAACAGCGGGAAATGAGAGTGATTCATGTTTCTCCGCTCAGGTTGATGCACTGCTAACAGTTCAGAATACCAAATCATTGGATGTTTGTAATGTACGTATAGAAAATGAATCTTATTCAAATGTGGTTTTGGATATGGGTTATAAAGAAGAATTGGAAATCGACTTTGAGAAAAACAGGGTGAGATTGTTACCTGAATAAGGATTATCGGAGGATATATTTTGAATAAGAATATCGATGTCGTAGCTTTGGGGGAATTGCTCATTGATTTCACATCCGCCGGGAAAAGTGACGGAGACAATTTTTTGTTTGAGGCAAATCCGGGAGGTGCACCTTCAAATGTTCTGGCTATGTTAAAAAAACTTGGAAATACCACCGCTTTTATAGGAAAAGTAGGAGATGACATATTTGGACATATGTTAAGTAAAAAAGGCTCAGAACAAGGGATTGATATGTCAGGACTTATGTTTGACGGAGAATCTCGGACAACATTGGCATTTGTAAACAATGATTCTTCGGGAGACAGAAGCTTTTCGTTTTACAGGAATCCCGGAGCGGATACCAGACTTAGCACAGAAGATGTCAGAATAAAAAAAGATTTAATTGAGAGAGCGAAAGTATTTCATTTTGGGTCTTTGTCTATGACGGACAGCCCTGCTAAAGAGGCAACGGAATATGCGGTTTTGCTTTCAAAAGAGGCAGGGAATATTATATCATTTGATCCGAATTACAGGCCACCGTTATGGAAGAAAGAGACAGATGCATTTTCTGCCATGTGGTATGGAGTAAGGAATTGTAATGTACTAAAGATTTCTGATGACGAAATCTATTTTTTGACGGGAGAAAAGGATATTGATATAGGTGTGGAATATATAAGAAAAGAAAATCCGAAAATGATGGTATTTGCTACTATGGGGGCAGAGGGAAGCAAAGCATATTATAAAGATATAAAAGTTTTTTCAAAAGGTATAAAAAGTGAGAAAACAATTGAAACAACCGGTGCAGGTGATACATTTTGCGGATGTATACTTCATTTTATTTTGAAATACGGGTTGGATAAGATGGATGAAAATGCAATTATTGAGAGCTTGAGATTTGCGAATGCGGCAGCTTCTATTGTCACAACAAGAAAAGGAGCAATGTCAGTTATGCCTACTGAAAGAGAGATAACGGAGTATTTGTGTTAAAGTTAAGCAAAAAAAGGATGAGTCGATAAGACTCATCCTTTTTTAGGAGTAATTTATTCGGTTCCGTTTACCCAGGCATCGAATTTTTCAAGTACAGCATCATAGGTCTGGTTTGAAATATCCGGTAAGTCTTTACCCCAGGTCTTTGTGGCTTGTGCAAATCCTTCTTTAAATGCATCGAGCAACATCTCCGCCTTGCTTGTATCGCCTCCGCTTAAGGCTTTTGCGAAATCAACAATACGAGATGATGTCTGTTCTACTCCCCAATATCCGTCCTCAGAGATAGCTTCTTTGGCTTTGGCCTGTGCTGCTTCATCGACTGTGAAGTTGCCCTCAGCGAGGAAACTCCAGATGTCGTCAGCTGTTCCGATCTGAACGCCCTGCTGTGACATCATTTTTTCAACAATGCCTCTAAGCTGGGAGGTCATAGCGTCGGAATCCGCTTTCATTTTTTCAATGAGTGCAGTACGGTCAACTTCATTTGAGTATAATCCTGTAACACCCGTACCGGACGATTTGCCTGACGGAGTGTATACAGCTGCTTCATCGGAAAAACCTGTTGCAGACGCAGGAGAGGATGCTGCTTTGGAATAAGCTTCCTTGGCAACACCGGACGATTTGGTGTAAGTGGATTTCACGTTACTGGTTACTGCATTAGTTACATTCATATCCATGCTTAACCCTCCTTGGTCATTTGATAAAAATCCGTTTCATCTAGTATATCGGTACTACTTTATAAAGATATTATAGTATGGAAAGAATAATTTAATCAATATTGAAAAATAATGATCATGTGTTTCATTGACCTTTTTTTGTCTGTTTGGTATCATCACTATTGTATACAAAAAACATAAGAAGGTACAATATGGAAGAATTAAATGTGAAAGCCCTTGCAAAAATCAATTTGGGCCTTGATGTAGTAAGGCGCAGAGAAGATGGGTATCACGAGGTTCGTATGATAATGCAGACTGTGCACTTGTTTGACAGACTGAACATAAGGAGGATAAGTTCTCCTGAGATAGTCATTCATACGAACCGCACTTTTTTGCCTACAGATGAGAACAATCTTATCTATAAGGCAGCAAAACTCATGAGAGAAACATATGATATCAAGGATGGAATTGATGTTGAACTTGCAAAGTACATTCCTGTAGCGGCTGGGATGGCCGGAGGAAGTACGGATGCGGCAGCGACCATGTACGCGATGAACAGGATATTCGATCTTGGGGCATCCGAGGAGAGATTGAAGGAACTCGGGGTTAAGATAGGAGCGGATGTTCCTTATTGCATTATGCGTGGAACCGCACTGGCTGAGGGAATTGGCGAGGAACTTACTTCGCTTCCGCCTATGATAAAATGTCCGGTACTCATTGCAAAGCCTGCGATAAGTGTATCGACAAAATTTGTTTATGAGAATCTGAAACTTGATGAGAACACGCCTCATCCGGATATTGACAAGTTGATTTCAGACATAAAAAACAAGGATCTGCATGCGGTTGCAAACGATATGGGAAATGTCCTTGAGACTGTTACCATAGACAATTATCCTATCATAAATGATATAAAGCAGAAGATGATTGCAGACGGAGCGCTGGGAGCGATGATGAGCGGAAGCGGGCCGACCGTGTTTGGTCTTTTTGAGGATGATAATGTGGCAGAGAAAGCTTATGAGTCCATGAAAGAGAGCGGACTTGCTAAGCAGGTTTATTTAACGACGATTTATAATACCAGGTGGAATTGATTTATGGAAGACTTGAAATTGAATGAAAATGCGTTTTTGCCTTTGAGGGATGTAGTGTTTAATACACTTAGGGAAGCTATTCTCCGTGGTGATTTGAAACCGGGAGAGCGTCTTATGGAGTTGGCACTGGCATCGAAACTTGGAGTGAGCAGAACACCTATTAGAGAAGCGATAAGAATGCTTGAGCAGGAGGGCCTTGCGGTTACTATCCCAAGGAGAGGCGCTCAGGTGGCCGGAATGACAGAAAAAGATATGGAGGATGTTCTACAGATAAGAGAGGCACTCGACATCCTTGCTGCACAGATAGCTTGTGAGAAGATGACCGATGAGGAATTGGTTGATTTGAGAAAGGCAGCTGAAAGATTTAAAGAGTGTACCAAGGCAGACGATGTTAGAAAACTCGCAGAGGCGGATGTTGAGTTTCATGATGTTATATACAATGCCACTGATAATCCAAAGCTTATAAATCTTTTGAGTAATCTGAGAGAGCAGCTCTATCGCTACAGAGTTGAATACTTAAAAGATGAGAGTAAGTATAAAGAACTCATAGACGAACATGAAAAGATTGTACAGGGATTTGAGACCAAGAATATGGAAATCCTCTCCGGTAGCATGAAAGAACATGTCGAAGGGCAGGCAAGTGCTATGAGAAAGGTTATAAGAGATCAGGTATAATTTTTGATCGGAGATATTTAAAATAAATGACAAAAGAAGTAATAGTAACCGTTAAGGGTATGCATTTTGTCGATGATAATGACGGCGAGAAGGTTGAGGTTATAATTCCCGGAACCTATTATAATAAAGGTGACAGCCATTACATTTTCTACGAAGAGGTGATGGAGGGGGTAGATGATATCCTAAAGAATCGAATCGTAATTGTCGGAGACAGAGTTGAGGTGATAAAATCAGGCAAGATATCGGTCGGAATGCAGTTCGACAGGATTTCGGCATATGAGACTGAGTACAAGACTCCGTTTGGGGTGTTTCCGTTTAGGATAGTGACTTCTGAGATAAAGATTGAGGAGTCGGAAAAACTTATTTCCTGTGACATAAAATATACCCTTGAAATGGAAGAAACAAAGATATCGGACTGCGAGTTGTCCATAAAAGTAAAACCGCAAGGCAGTGTAAGCCTTGCGTAGTTTTAAATCATTCGGTGCAATTTTCTTCAAAGGCTGTTTTTAGTCTTTGAGAGAGTTGCACCATTTTTTCTTTGTTTACTTTACAGATTGCACGGTCGTAAGTGTAGAGACCGTTTATCTCTTCGTCGACATCGGAAACCTGTGTATAAACGGTTGAACATATTCCGTTTTTTATATTTGGAACAACTTCCTCATCATACATGGCAACAATTCTGTCGGTGAGAGCTTCGGTATCTTCATATGAGCCGTATCCATACAGGTTTTCTGGGGCGTACATATGACCCTCAACATGCTTTGTAAAACCTCCGCATTCAGAGATTACAACCGGTTTGTATCTCTTACCTCGTTTTGGCTTTATCTTGTGAAAATAAAAGTGATCCGAGTGAACGTCCGTAGTATTTATAAGCGAGTTCGGCTGCTTAAACCAACCGGAGGCAGAATCATATATTCTAGTTGGATCTGCATCTTTTAGAATACGGGTGACTTTGTTGCTGTCAAACTGACCCCATCCCTCATTAAAAACGGAATAGTAAATTATGCTCGAGAATCCCTTTAGATAATTTATCATATCGATGGAATGCTTTATAAAGAATTCTTTTGTATCATCAGGGACATTGAAATGCAAATCACTCTGAGTTTGCCCGAAAAAAGTAGGCAGGAGAGTCTCTCTGAAATAGTTGTATATACCATTGTTTATCATATCCTGAAAGACAAGCATTCCAAGTTTGTCACAGGAGTAGTAAAAGTATGCCGGCTCAAGTTTTATATGTTTTCTGAGCGCGTTAAAGCCAAGCTCCTTCATGGACAGGATATCTTTGTCATAATATCTGTCGGATGGTGGGATAAAGAGTCCGTCACTGAAATATCCCTGATCGAGCACACAGTGCATAAAAAGAGGTTTATGATTTATACATATTCTGTTTTTTTCATTGAATTTTTCAATGCTTACGGTTCTGAGCGAAAAGTATGAATATACCTTATCCTTGTTGTTTTCCACGGAAAATGCGTAAATAAAAGGTGTTTCCGGAGTCCAAAGCGCGGGATTTTCAAGAGTCAACATTGCTTTTGAATCTTTTACTGTGAGCTCGTATATAGGCTCATTATCCGATTTAAAGGAACTCATATAAAAAGGAAGAAAGGTTTCCTTTTCAATAGAATCTCTACATATGATAGGTTTGTATATCTTCAATAAGCCGGATTCTATTCCTTCAATATGAAAAGAGATATCCGACTCGTTCCAACTCCATTTTATGTCTTTAACATATGTGTCCTCGACTGATTCAAGCCAGACACTCTGCCAGATGCCTGATATGTTAGCGTACCACATCCCACCGGGATTTTTGACTTGTTTTCCGAGCGGATATCTCGTGTCGCAGGTGTCCTTCACATGGAGAGTGAGAGTCACAGGCTCACCCGGGACTATGTATTTTGTGATATCAAATGAAAACGGAAGATATCCGCCGATATGAATACCTGCGGAGTGACCATTTATAAAGCATTCGCACATCTGATCGACGGCTCCGAAATGAAGTATCACACGTTTTTTTACAAATCCCTCCGGAAGAGAAAAGACCTTTCTGTACCAGAATTTGTCCAGTATTTCAAAATCTATTCCGGAACGTTTTGCCTGAGGCGGGTATGGTACAACGATTTTGTGATCAAATTCATTTGGGCAGGCACCGCTTCCGATATTTGCAAAATCCCATTCACCATCCAAAGAAAAAAACGAATCACGGACAAGCTGCGGACGCGGGTAAAAATGCTCCGGAGCAAACTCGTCCATCGGAAGATGTATTCTAAGGGTACTAACAGGTTTTCCGATTTTTTTTATATTGTCGAGGGCTGTAGATATGATAAGTCTCGGCCCCCAGAAAAAATCTGCTATATCAAACTTCATAAAACAACAGATAAAATCTGTCTCCTTTATCATTAGTCGGATGTTAACGCATCCTTTTATAGAATGACACTATTTTACAAAAGTGTCTATAGTGTAATTTTTTAAAATTGTATATTGAAAAATACAATATAAAGTGTTAGTGTATTTACAGGTTAGAGATAACTAACTAAAAATAGGCACAACGAACTACAACTGATTTTGTGCCGGATATATAAACGGAGGCGGCCATGAGTGGACTGATTTTGGAGAATGAAGTGATTGAGAGATGCGCACCGACATTGGCGGGATTGAAAAGCGCGACATTGTTCAATTACACTTTTTCGGATATAGAGACACTCGGGGAAGATATAGATGCTTTGAATGCGAACCTCAACCCAAAGGGTGTGTACGTAAGGGCACTTAAGGTTAAAGGAGAGCAGGCACTTATTTATGTCTTTAGATATTCCCATCTGAGCAGGGAACTTAGCGAAGAGGAGACGAAAGATTTTTTGAAGGAGTGCGGCTACAAGGACAATTCAGTCGAGTATTGTATAAGAAAGCTTATTTTGAAGCTTAAGGACAATGACTGTTTTCCGCATGAGATTGGACTCTTTTTGGGATATCCGCTCGAGGATGTCAAAGATTTTATCGAATATAAGGGAAAATGCTATAAGTGCTGTGGAATATGGAAGGTTTACCACAACGCTGAGGACAAAATAAAATTGTTTGAGAAGTACAACAAGTGCTGTTTTATATACAGAGACGTGTTTATGAGTGGGCGTACGATAGCTCAGATGACAGTGTCTGCATAGCATGTTTTAAAAATTGTTCACACAAATAAACAGTATATATGATAAAATATATCCGTGTGGGTTGTTCCACACGGATTTTTAGAATGTTTATTAATTGGAGAACATATGATAAGTACAATTCTTTCATTGCTTTGCGGCGTTGCCCTGTTTCTGTTCGGAATGAATCAGATGGGTGACGGATTGAAAAAAGTCGCGGGAAATCAGCTTGAACTTACTTTGTATAAGCTTACAAACACGCCGCTCAAAGGACTTTTGCTGGGAACAATAGTGACTGCGGTTATTCAGTCATCGTCAGCTACAACAGTAATGGTGGTAGGTTTTGTTAACTCCGGGATGATGAAGGTCGCACAGGCCATCGGAATCATCATGGGAGCGAACATCGGAACCAGTATCACCGGTTGGATACTCTGTCTTTCATATATAGATGGGGACAGCGGTATCGCTCAGATCCTTTCAACATCAACTATATCAGCTATCGTTGCGATAGTCGGTATCATCTTCCTTATGATGGGAAAACGTACGGCCACCAAAAACGTAGGAACCATCATGCTCGGTTTTGCAGTCCTCATGGTGGGAATGCAGACCATGAGCGGAGCTGTTTCACCGCTCAAAGAGAACGAGAGTTTTGTCAATATGCTCACTGTTTTCTCAAACCCACTTATGGGAATTCTTTTCGGTATAGTATTTACAGCCATACTTCAGTCTGCATCGGCTTCAGTCGGTATTTTGCAGGCATTGTCAATGACCGGAGGAATCACATTTGCAACTGCCTTCCCGATAACACTGGGAATCGGTGTAGGTGCGGCATTCCCGGTTCTTCTTTCCTCGATAGGAACAAACAAAAACGGAAAGAGAACAGCGCTCATTTATCTTTTGAATGACCTTTTCGGAATGATATTCTGGTCGATTGTTTTCTACAGTGTAAATGCATTTGTTCATTTCGAGTTTCTCGATATGACAATGAGACCGGTTACTATAGCGCTTCTCAATACGGTTTATCGAGCAGCTACAATCGCTGTAATATTCCCATTTATCAACGGAATAGAAAAACTTGTATTTACCATAGTTAAAGATGACCCTGAGGATATCGAGGAGAAAGCGGATTTTGAGATCCTCGAGGAGAGATTCATTGATTATCCAGGACTTTCAATTCAGAGAAGTCATCAGGCAGCTTCTGACATGATGGACAAAACCGTGAAGAACTTCACCAGGGCGCTTGAACTTATGAATATTTTCAGCGAGGAGAAGTATGAGAAGATAAAAGGCAGAGAGAATCTCATAGACAAGTATGAGGACAAACTCGGCGATTATATCATAAAGATAACAGCGAAACCTTTGACTTCAGCACAGTCTATAGACACTTCTGAGCTTCTTCACAGCATAAGTGATATCGAGCGAATCGGAGACCATGCACTGGCACTTGCTGAAACAGCTGCTGAGATTTCGGAAAAAAAGATTAAGTATTCGAGTGAGGCGGACAGAGAGATGAAACTTCTCTTTGATGCGACCACGGAGATTGTAGGGCTTGCGCAAAAGGCTTTCCAGGAGAATGATTTTGAGACGGCAAAAAATATTGAGCCTCTTAGAATGATAATTGGTGAGATGTGCGATCTTATCAAGATTCATCACATTGGAAGACTCACTTCAGGTGAGTGCGAGATGAAACATGGCTTTACTTTCAACGATACCATTACAAACTGTGAGAGAATAGCGGCACATTGTTCAAATATAGGTATAGCGATGCTTGAGCAGGAGACCGACAGCTATGATCCTCACCAGTATGAAAAGGTTCTTAGAGACAGAAACAACGAGGAGTCGCATGCGAAGTTTGAGATCTATGCGGAAAAGTATGATCTAATGAAAGATGCTCCTGTTGAGGTCAAGAAGAAAAAGAAGAAGAACAAGGACAAAGACAAGGACAAAGACAAGGATAAAGACAAGGACAAGGATAAGGCCAAGTCAAAAGATAAGGATAAAGACAAAGAAAAAGGAAAATAATTCTTATGCCAAAAAAGATAAAGGACAGGGAAGACCTCCCTGTCCTTAAAATTTCCGTACGAAATCTGGTGGAATTTATATTGCGTTCCGGAGATATCGACAACAGGTATTCAAAAGGTGCAAAGCTTGATGCTATGCAGGAGGGAAGCAGAGTCCACAGAAAAATTCAAAACAGTATGGGAAAGGAATATCATGCCGAAGTTTCGCTTTCTCATGAGATCAATCTTAAAAAGTATTATTTGATCGTCGAGGGACGCGCGGACGGAATAATAGACGGAGACGACGGGAACGCGTATACGATCGATGAGATAAAAGGTATGTATGACAGAGTGGATCTCTTCGAGGAGCCTGTGCCGGTTCATCTGGCTCAGGCTAAGTGTTATGCCTATATTTTTGCCCTTCAAAACGGTCTTGAAAAAATAGATGTTCAGATGACATATGTGAATATGGACACCGAGGAGATAAAATGTTTCAAGCAGGAGTTTTGTTTTGCAGAGCTTGATACGTGGTTTGGGGAGCTGATAGAGAAGTATCAAAAATGGGCAGATTTTTCTTTTGAATGGCAAAAAACAATGAGAGATTCGATTGAAAAACTCGATTTCCCTTATGAGTACAGACCGGGGCAAAAGGAACTTGCGGCTGATGTGTACAGGACACTTCTGAGAAAAAAGGATCTGTTTTTACAGGCACCTACGGGAGTAGGAAAGACGATAACAACCTTGTTTCCGTCGGTTAAAGCCGTGGGTGAAGGACTTGCGGACAAGATTTTTTATCTTACGGCAAAGACTATGACAGCCTCCGTGGCATCAAAAACCT
>JAILHT010000010.1 GCA_024695665.1 Lachnospiraceae bacterium | reverse complement strand
ATGGTTTCTCAGAAGCATGCGGGCTTTGTCGTAAATGCAAAAGATGCAACAGCCTCAGATATATACACTTTGATAAAGGCAATACAAAAGATAGTAAAAGACAGATTTGATGTTGAACTTGAGCCGGAAGTAAAGATGATTGGTGAGTTCAGAGGTGAAGAATGAAATTTGTTATAGTTACGGGTATGTCGGGTGCCGGAAAAAGCACCGCGATGAAGACTCTCGAGGATCTTGGATTTTATTGTGTCGACAATCTTCCTGTTCCGCTTATAGATAAATTTTTGGAACTTGCCACATCGGGCGGAAACGAGTATGAAAAGATAGCTTTAGGCATCGATGTGAGGGAGGGAAGCGGTTTTGAAAGTCTCTCTGCTGTTTTGGATGCATGGGATGAGGGGGCATTCAGACCGTCTGTCCTTTTTCTGGATGCGGATGATACAACACTTGTAAAGAGATACAAGGAAACCAGAAGAACTCATCCTTTGACCGGCGGAGAGAGAGTCAATGCCGGTATAGAGGAGGAGAGAAAACTTTTAGAGACGATAAAAAAACGAGCGGACTATATAATAGATACCAGCAAGCTTTTGACCCGTGACTTAAGGAGCGAACTTGAAAAGATCTTTGTCGGTGACAAGGATTACAAGAATCTTTTTATCACAATACTTTCGTTTGGCTTCAAATACGGAATACCGGCGGACACGGATCTCGTTTTTGATGTCAGATTTTTGCCGAATCCTTACTATGTGGAGGAACTGAAACACAAAACCGGAAATGACAAGGAGATAAGGGATTTTGTCATGGCTCACAGCGAGGCACATGAGTTTTTGGATAAGCTCAATGATATGATAGAATTTCTCATTCCAAACTACATCTCTGAGGGGAAAAACCAGCTTGTTATAAGCATAGGTTGTACCGGCGGAAAACACAGGTCGGTAACCCTCGCAAACGAACTTTACAAGAGACTTTCCGGCAACAAACAGTACGGCTTGAAGATAGAGCACAGAGACATTTTTAAGGATTCACACAGAGCATGAATACAACATTTTCACACAGAATAAAAGAGGAATTGGCAGAGATAACCGGAAGCGGCAGACATTGTCAGCTTGCGGAGCTTTCTGTCATTATCTCTTTTTTCGGAAGAATAAAGATAGTCGGAGGAATACCTTCTCTCACATTACACACGGAGAACGAATATATCGAAAAAAAGTTTGGAATGCTTTTGAAATCGGCCTTCGACATCGATGAGATCACCGAGAAGGATGTCATGCGCATCCTCGGCGCGGTCAAGGTATGGAATGAAAATGAGGGACGTTTTTCCGATACAAGAACTGTGAACAATATCTTATTGCAGCAGAGTTGCTGCAAGAGGGCATATATAAGAGGCGCCTTCCTCTCGGTTGGATCGATGAGCGACCCGAACAAAGGGTATCATCTCGAGTTTGTCTGTCAGTACGAAGATCAGGCAAAACAGCTGAGGGACGAGATAAACAGTTTCGGCCTGGATTCGAAAGTTATCGCCAGGAAGAAAAACTTTGTTGTCTATATAAAAGAAGGCGAGAACATAGTAGACCTTTTGAATGTTATGGGCGCATACAAATCCCTTATGGATCTTGAGAACGTGCGCATTGTAAAAGAGATGAGAAATTCGGTGAATCGCAAGGTAAACTGCGAGACGGCGAATATAAGTAAGACCGTAAACGCCGCGGTGAAACAGGTGGCGGCGATAACATATATAAGAGACGAAGCAGGTCTTGATTCACTGCCGGATCCCCTACGGGAGATGGCGGAGGTGAGACTTGAGAATCCCGACACTCCGCTTAAGGATCTGGGATGTCTTTTGGACCCGCCTATAGGAAAGTCCGGAGTGAACCACAGACTGAGAAAACTTGTGGAGATAGCGGAGGAGATGGGCGCTCAGTTTAAGGAGAAACGCGTATGAAAAAACTCTTGTTTGTCTACAATCCGCATGCCGGAAAAGGTCAGATAAAAGGATATCTTGCGGACATTCTTGATGTCATGGCAAAGGCCGAATACGAGATAAGGATCTATCCGACACAGGCGCAGGGAGATGCAAAAAACATAGTGGAAAACGAGGCCAAAAACTATGACCTCATAGTCTGCAGCGGAGGCGACGGAACTTTGGACGAAGTTGTATCAGGCCTCATAAAATCCGGCGCAGATGTACCGATAGGCTACATCCCCGCCGGCAGCACAAACGATTTTGCAAACTCAATCGGGCTTCCAAAGGATATGGTAAAAGCGGCAAAGGTAGCCGTCTCGGGAGAGCCTTATGCCTGCGATATCGGCGCTTTCGGAGACAAGAGTTTTGTCTATGTTGCCGCATTTGGAATCTTCACGGACGTGGCGTATGAGACAAACCAGGAACTCAAGAATTCTCTTGGACATGTGGCATATCTTTTGGAGGGCGCAAAGCGTCTCACCGATGTACAGTCCTACAACATGACATTCACAGTGGACGATGTGACGATAGAGGGAGATTTCATCCTCGGAATGATAACGAACTCAACATCAATTGGAGGCTTCAAGGGCATGACCGGAGATGATGTCATCCTGGATGATGGAAAATTCGAGGTCACTCTCATAAAGAGTCCTAAGAATGCGATGGAACTCAATATGATCCTCGCTTCAATCGCAAAGCTTGTTGACGACATCGATTACGTATACACTTTTAAAACCGATCACATACATGCAAGGTGCAATGACAGAGACTATGCGCCTTGGACTCTGGACGGCGAGTACGGC
>JAILHT010000106.1 GCA_024695665.1 Lachnospiraceae bacterium | reverse complement strand
TGCCAGAAGACTGGGCAATGTGTGATAAGGGATGATGTGCATGAAATCGAGCAGAAGGTCCTTGAAGCTGATGTAATTGTTTGGGCTACACCTATATATTATTACGAGATGTCAGGACAGATGAAAGTGCTGATTGATAGATTGAACCCCATGTTTACAAAGGATTATAAGTTCAGAGATGTATATTTTCTTGCAGCTGCAGCCGAGGATGATAAGACAGTCCCTCAAAGAGCAATAGAAGGGACAAAAGGATGGATCGAATGCTTTGATAAAGCCAGCTTTAAGGGCTATGTATTTTATGGAGGTGTAACAGATATCGGCGATATCAAAGAAAAGGAAAGTCTGAAAGAGGCATATGAGATGGGATTTGGCATTAATTAAGTTGCTTGACCGATTTTGTCTCGTTTTGACTACACTTGTTTTCCTTTTTCAGAAGAATAGG
Source organism: Lachnospiraceae bacterium (assembly GCA_024695665.1). Classification (GTDB taxonomy): domain Bacteria; phylum Bacillota; class Clostridia; order Lachnospirales; family Lachnospiraceae; genus JAILHT01. The sequence goes on along the minus strand of JAILHT010000106.1, from coordinate 37,592 downwards.
AAGCAGATACAAGCGTCACCCAATGACATTGTAGTAAGTGTTCATGGTGATGAGGCAACCATGATAGGAAAAAGTAGAGTAGTAGCTGCAGTTCAGGCAGCTATCGCTGAGAAGAGCGCAAAGTCATGCAAGCCTATAATCGATGATGAGACAAAGGCTAAGCTTGATGACGCAGCAAAGAAAGCTGAGGAAATTGCAAAGGAGCTTGCAACACAGTCAGCAGATGTAGCAAAGGCTGGCTTTGAAGGATTCAAAGCAGGTATCGACGCTGCAGTTAAAGCATACAAAGACAGCAGAAACAAATAATCTGTTAGTTAAATGATTTTTGAGAGAACTATTCCTATTGGGATAGGTTAGATAAAACATTCAAAAAAGAAACTGCGTTTTGCAGTTTCTTTTTTGTTGTTATAAGTATTTTTCTTTAAAATCGGTTTCGCTTAATGGCTCGGAAATAAGAAAGCCCTGATATTGGTCGCAATCCATATCGGATAACACATTCTTCATGTCGCTTGTTTCAACGCCTTCAGCGACAACTTTTAGACCTAGTTCATGACTCATGCCTATCATATGCTTTAGGAGCTTTCCGGCTTTTGGATATTTGTAGTGGGCTATAAGCGATCTGTCTATGGTGATTGTGTCTATTCCTTCCATAGTGAGCATGATGAGAGAGGAGGAGTCCTTTCCCACATCATCCAGTGCCACTGTTACGCCGTACTCCTTTATCTGTTTTATGTAGTTTTCCAAACGCATCTTGTCCATTTTTTCACCTGACTGTGTGATCTCTAGGGACAGAGAACGATGGTCAAAGTCATATCTGTTAAAAATCTCGGTTAGATTTTTGAAGAAATCTATATCTGATATGGTAGTCTTTGATATATTAACGGTCAGATTGAAGGTGTCCTCATGAGTCGCCTCATATTCCGAAAGAAATCGACATGCATTATCCAACATAAAGTAATCAAGCTTATAAACCAGATATTCTTTTTCAAACTGAGGTATGAATTCATACGGAAGAATGATATTTCCGTAATCGTCGGTTTTTCTTATGAGTGCTTCAGCCTCATGTATCTCATCGGTTGAAACATCGGCACGCGGATGAAGATACATTGAGTACTTGTTTGCCAATAGGTCATTTTCAAGAACTTCCGCGAGAATGCGATGTTGAGCGGATTCCTCCTTTGCTTCATACTCGTGAAATTGCTGCTTTCTCACATACATGATCTCTTCAGCCTGATTTGCTCGCCTCTTGAGGTCGGATACCTGATCTTTCCATATGTAGCCGATGCTTGCAAGATTGTTGGCGGATATGCTGTCCTGGATGACACTGTACATAGTATTTTGGAAAGATTCCTTTGAGACATTTTCCCTTACTATAACAAATTCATCACCGCTTATGCGGAAAATCTCTTCTTTTGAAAAATACTTCATAAGAATTTCCGCAAATTGTTTTATCATCTGATCACCGTATATATGGCCGAGAAGGTCGTTAGTTTTCTTGAGACCGTTAAGGTCTGCAAAAGCTATTCCGACATTGTGACGGGCAATCTTTTTGATATTATCAATCTTTTCAGTGTAAGCATTCCTGTTTTGTACATTTGTGAGATGATCGTAGTAACTCAGTTCAAACAGGGCGTCTTTGCTCTCGCTGAGTTCTTTTTCAAAGAGCGCTTGTGATGTTACATTTTGAAATGTCACATAAAAATTGTATTTTATGTCATTTATTTGTTTTATACAGCAGGTTGATTGTATATATACCGTATTTTCCGGAGTTGATCCTCTGAGCCTGAATCTGCAGTTGCTTCCTCCGTTACGTTTTGCAGCATCAATCATATGTTTGACAATATGTGTATCTTCATCAAGACAGAAGGTACATATATTCTGATTGAAGAGAGCGGCCAAAAGTTCCGGCGTCCACATCCTTGTTTTTCCGTCGAGTGCTGTTCCGATGCTGTTTGCAAAGCTCACAAGGGCATCGTTTACTGCGATGGTAGACACCACACCGTTTGTCTCGGAAAAGATTGCAAGGCCGATATTTATATTGTTTGCAAGCTCTGACCAGGTATTTGATATGTCCTTTGGAAATGCCTCGGTCTGCATGAAGTCTTCGATGCTTATCATTGTGATAAAGTAGTACATTGAGCCTTCATAATACAAACGCTGATGTCTTGAGAGCATCCAAAGGGGGTTTTCGCTGTGTAAACTGATACGGTAAGTATTTGTGACCGGATTCTCATCGACAACAACGTCAAGAGAGTCCATGGATATTTTCTTGTCAATAGGATATATGATGTCCGTGAAGCGGATACCAAGATTCGAATAGTCGTCCGTGTGTTCAATACCCAGACAGTCCATAAGATAGTCATTAATAAAAACGATCTCGTAATCCCCATCCTTTTTTTCGGCTTTTATAGTTACAAAACCGCAAGGAATAGAATTCAAGACCGATGATATTTGTGTGATTAGTTCTCCTGATTCCATAATAGAATTGTCCCCCCGCAAAACCTTACGTCCCCTGTTAACATCTATTTACAGCATTATATCACAGTTTAGTAAGACATAACCATATGAATAGTAAAATAAGATACGAAAGAATTAAATAAGCAAAAAGAAGTATTTTTGGTGTACAAAAAAATTATATTTTGATAGAATTACTCTGTTAAAAATCAGTTTAAAAAAGGCAGGAAAAAATGAAGATAGGATTTGATAACGACAAATATTTGAAAATGCAGTCAGAACATATCAGAGAGAGGATGCAGAAGTTTGATAACAAGCTCTACCTCGAGTTTGGAGGAAAGCTTTTTGACGATCATCATGCATCACGAGTTCTACCGGGCTTCAAACCGGATTCGAAGCTTCAGATGCTTTTGCAGTTGAAGGATCAGGCAGAGATTGTCATAGTCATAAGTGCGGAAGATATTGCCGGAAACAAGGTCAGAGGCGATTACGGAATAACTTATGATATGGATGTTTTAAGACTTATTGACGCCTTCCGTACACAGGGACTTTTCGTCGGCAGTGTCTGCATTACAAAATATGAGGGACAGCCTGAGGCCGATTGCTTTCAGAGAAAGCTTATGGAACTTGGAATCAAATCCTATAAGCATTACAAAATAGAGGGATATCCTAATGATGTCAAAAAGATAGTAAGCGATGAGGGATACGGCAAGAATGAGTTTATTGAGACAAGCAGACCGCTTGTTGTTATAACCGCGCCGGGACCGGGAAGCGGAAAGATGGCGACCTGTATGTCGCAGCTCTATCATGAGTATAAGAGGGGAGTAAAGGCAGGGTACGCAAAATTTGAGACCTTCCCGATATGGAACATTCCTTTAAAGCATCCGGTCAATCTTGCATATGAAGCAGCAACGGCCGATCTTAACGATCTCAATATGATAGATCCGTTCCACCTTGAGGCGTATGGAGTGTCAACCGTCAATTACAACAGAGATGTGGAGATTTTCCCTGTCGTAGAGTCCATGATGAAGATGATAGCAGGGGAGAGCCTTTATAAATCACCGACCGATATGGGTGTAAATATGGCCGGAAACTGCATAATAGATGATGACGCGTGTAAGGATGCCTCAAAGAGGGAGATCATAAGAAGATATTATGCGGCTAAGATGGAGAAAAAGATAAAGGGAGAGACCGCGAACAATATTTATAAGCTTGAGCTCCTTATGAATCAGTGCGATATAGATATAAACTACAGAGAGGTGGTATCCGCTGCACTTTTGAAGGAGGAGACAACCGGTAAGCCTGCTGTTGCAATAGAGTTGTCCGACGGAAGAGTGATAACCGGAAAGACAGGAGATCTTTTGGGACCGTCTGCATCATGCCTTATGAATGCATTAAAGGCTGTAGCGGGTATAGATCAGGAGATAGATCTTGTCACAGCTGAGGCGATAGCGCCTATTCAGACTTTGAAGGTAAAATATCTCGGAGGAAAGAACCCGAGACTTCACACGGATGAGATACTTTTAGCATTATCGATATCGGCAGCCACAAGTCCTCTTGCGGCAAAGGCTTTGGAAGCTTTAGCTGAACTCAAAGGGTGCGATGCACATTCGTCTGTCATTCTTTCGCAGGTCGACAGCAAGGTGTTCAGAAGACTTGGAATTCATATGACTTGCGAACCTAAGTACGAAGAAAAGCAGAGACTTTATCATATGTAAAAAAAAACAGCACTGTTACAAAGAATATGTAACAGTGCTGTTTTTATGATGATTAATTATAGGTCAATTTAAGCATCGAGATGCTTCTCGACAAAATCTTTTATTGCAGCATAGCTCTTTTTGCTAAGGATATGCTCCATACGACAAGCCTCTTCGGAAGCGGTTTCGGAATCGATTCCCATACTTACAAGCCAGTTGCTGAAAAATGCATGTCGCTCACTGATCATGGAAGCTATTTCCTTGCCTGAATCGGTGAGATATATAAAACCTGCGTCGGTTACAGTGATATAATTTTTTGCTTTAAGGTTCTTCATTGCAACACTGACACTTGATTTTTTGAAACCTAATTCAGTCGCTACGTCAATCGAACGAACAACCGGAAGCTTTTTTCCGAGATCATATATGGTTTCGAGATAGTTTTCTGCTGATTCGTTTGTGGTCATAGTTATTCACCCCTCATAATTAACACTAGTATAACATATTGAAATTTTTTTTGAAATAAACAGATATTTAAAAAATAATAAATTAAATATAAAAAAACCGATATAATAAGACTTGAGTAGAAACTTGAAAAAAATTTTCGATTTCTCTATGATTAGAATCAATAAACGCGGAGGTGAGTTATGTACTATATAGGGATTGATTTGGGGACAAGTTCGGTAAAGATTATTGTTGCCGACGAAAAAGGAGATATAAAGAAATCGGTATCAAAAGAGTATCCTATAAGTTTTCCAAAGAGTGGATGGTCTGAACAGAATCCGAAAGACTGGTATGAGAAAACCATAGAAGGCCTGAAGGAACTGTTGAGTGATATTGACAGGTCTATGGTGAAGGGCATTAGTTTCGGAGGACAGATGCACGGTCTTGTTGTTTTGGACGATAATGATGAGATAATAAGGCCTGCCATATTGTGGAATGACGGAAGGACTGGCAAACAGAATGATTATCTGAATAATATAATAGGAAAAGAAAGGCTTTGCGATCTCACAGCAAATATTTCATTTGCGGGTTTTACAGCGCCTAAGATCCTCTGGATGAAAGAGGAAGAACCACAAAATTTTGCAAAGATAAAAAAGATAATGCTGCCGAAGGATTATCTTGCTTATAGATTTACGGGAGTATTCTCAACGGATGTCTCTGACGCATCAGGTACATTGTTATTTGATGTTAAGAACAGAACCTGGTCGGATGAGATGTGTGAAATTTGCGGTGTTTCTAAAGACATGCTACCTGAGGTTTTCGAAAGCTTCGAGAAGACAGGTATGTTGAAAAGGGAACTTGCCTGCGAACTTGGACTGAATGAGGTTACAGTCGCCGCAGGTGCGGGTGACAACGCCGCTGCTGCTGTCGGAACAGGAACCGTCGGACACAATGCCTGCAATATATCCTTAGGAACCAGCGGTACTATTTTCGTGGCGCAGGAAGAGTGCCACGCAGACAGAAATTTTGCCCTGCACTCATTTGATGATGCAAACGGCAAATATCATCTGATGGGATGCATGCTGAGCGCTGCATCTTCAAATATGTGGTGGTGTGATGATATTTTGAAAGACAATGATTATTCTGCACTTCAAAAGGATATTAAGGAGCTTGGCGAAAATAAAGTATTTTATCTTCCTTATCTTATGGGGGAGAGATCACCGCACAACGATTCAAATGCAAGAGGTGTGTTCATCGGCATGTCGATGGATACAGTCAGGGAGGATATGACGCAGGCAGTGCTTGAGGGCGTTGCTTTCGGAATAAGAGATTCTTTTGAGATAGCAAAAAGTCTTGGAGCGGATATAAAAGAGACCATGATATGCGGAGGCGGTGCAAAAAGCCCTCTGTGGAGAAAGATAATGGCTAATGTTCTGGGTATAAAGGTAAAGAGTCCTACAACGGAGGAGGGGCCTTCCTACGGAGCGGCGATTCTTGCTATGGTTGCCTGCGGTGAATATGCGACAGTGGAGGAAGCCTGTGCGAAGATTGTAGAGGTAAATGGGGAAGAAGTACCAGATTTTTTGCTTGTTCAAAAATATGAGGATAGGTACAAGATATATAAAAAAATCTACCCTTGTTTAAAGGATTTATACAAGATGATGTCTGAATAAATTGTCAAAAAATTGACAAAATCGTCATTTAGGCATTGCAAATTAGTGTGAAACAATATAAAATTCAATGGAAATGGCATTTTAAGAAAGATGGAGGAAATATTATGAGTGAAGTCAATAATAGCTTGGCAGCAAAGAGAGTAGCTAAGCTTCTTGACGAGAACAGCTTCATGGAGATAGGTTCTATGGTAACTTCAAGAAGCACTGATTTCAACTTGACATCCGGTGACACTCCTTCAGACGGAGTTATCACAGGTCACGGATTGATAGATGGAAATCTTGTTTTTGTCTACAGCCAGGATGCATCTGTTCTCGGTGGAACAATCGGAGAGATGCATGCTAGAAAGATTGCATCAATTTATGATATGGCAATGAAGATGGGAGCACCGGTTATCGGACTTTTGGATTGCGCAGGAGTCAGATTGCAGGAGTCTATGGACGCTCTTGACGGACTTGGCCAGATTATAGCGAAAGAGACAGAGGCATCGGGAGTAGTACCTCAGATTACCGCTGTGTTCGGAAACTGTGGCGGTGGTCTTTCTGTTGTACCTGCTTTGTCTGATTTCAGTTTCATGGAAGAAAAGGGAAAACTTTTCGTGAATGCTCCAAATACAATAGATGGAAACAGAACTGACAAGTGCGATACATCCTCAGCTTCATATCAGGCAGAGGAGACAGGTGTTGTCGATGGATTCGGAACTGAAGATGAGATTTTGGCCGAGATTAGAGAGCTTGTTACAATTCTCCCTTCAAATAACGGAACCGGCGGACTTTCTGATGACTGTGAGGATGACTTAAACAGAGCATGTGAGAGCATGGACACAATGAAAGGTGACGCTCACTATGTGATTTCAGAGATCGCAGACGATCACATCTTCGTTGAGACAAAGAAAGACTTTGCTAAGGGTCTTGTCACAGGATTTATCCGTTTGAACGGAACTACTGTTGGTGTTGTTGCGAACAACAGCCAGATTCATGATGAGAACGGCAACCTTACAGACGAGTTTAAACCTGTATTTACACACAGAGGAGTTGACAAGGCAACAGAACTTGTATCATTCTGTGATGCTTTTGAGATTCCGGTTCTCACAATTACAAACGTAAAGGGATACAAGGCAACAATGTGCACAGAGAAGCATATGGCAAAAGCACTTGCTCGCCTTACATACGCTTTCGCAAACGCAAGTGTTCCAAAGGTAAATCTTATCGTTGGAGATGCTTACGGAAGCGCATATGTAAATATGAATTCAAAAGCTGTAGGAGCAGACCTTGTTTACGCATGGCCTACTGCAAAGGTTACAGCTATGGATGCAGAACTTGCAGCAAAGATTCTTTATGACGGAGCAAGCGCTGCTGAACTCAAAGAGAAGGCAAGCGAATATGACGCATTGCAGGGAAGCATTAATGCAGCTGCCAGAAGAGGATATATTGACAGAATCGTAGAGCCTGTTGATACACGTAAATACCTTGTTGCAGCTTTCGAGATGCTTTACACAAAAAGTATAAGCGAGTCTATGAAAAAGCACGGAACTAAATAGAAAGGTTGATACAAAATGAGAAAAAAAATATTTCTTATTGTCTGCCTGTGTGTTGCAATGCTTTCGTTGAATGCATGCGGTTCTGAAGATCCTACAACAGTTGATTACAACGGATACACATATGATGATTTGAAATCAACTGCCCAGGGAACGATTTCTACTCTTATGGAACTCAGCAATGAGGACATAGAAGAGTACAAAGCGTATTATGAAGAAAACGGCTCAGATGACACGGTTGCACTCCTTGAGAGTTACGAGACCGTAAATGATGAGTACGGTACATTCGTAGGCCTCGGTGAATTCAATGTCACCAAAGCAGGTAAAACACTCACTACGGAGCAGACTATCGTATATGCTGAAAGAGAAGTTATATTCAGCATAGTTTACAATTACAATACTATGGCCATCACCGGCTCAAACTTTGATGCGGTTCAATCTGTCGGAGAAAAGATGTCAAAAGCAGGCATGAATACAGTTATGGGTATTCTTACTGTATTTTGTGTACTTATTCTCATATCTCTTATCATCGCATGCTTCAAGTTTATCCCAATGATTATGGGAGCATTTAGCAAGTCTAAGAAGGAAGAACCTGTTGCAAAGAGCGCACCTAAAGCAAGCGCACCTGCGGCAACACCTTCTGTGAGCGTGCAGGATGATTCGGAACTCATCGCAGTAATCGCAGCTGCTATAGCTGCATCAACGGGAACATCTACAGATGATTTCGTTGTACGTTCTATCAAGAGAAGATAGTATTCAAACAGGAGGATAAACATAATGAAAAGTTACACAATAACCGTAAACGGAAATGTATATGATGTTACAGTTGAAGAGACAGGAGCAAGCGCATCAGCAGCACCTGTAAGAAGAGCAGCCGCTCCTGCAGCCGCACCTGCAGCTGCACCTGCACCGGCAGCTAAGCCGGCAGGCGGAGCCGGAAGCGTTGTTGTAGACGCAAAGGCAGCCGGAAAAGTATTCAAGATCGAAGCAAAGGTTGGAGATACCCTTAAGAGAGGAGATACAATCCTCGTTCTTGAAGTTATGAAGATGGAGACACCTGTTGTTGCTCCTGAAGACGGAACAGTAGCTTCTATCGATGTTGCAGTCGGAGATGCTGTTGAGTCAGGAACAACACTTGCTACATTGAACTAATTCTTGGGAGGTTACAACTATGTCATACGTTATCGACACAATGGGCAACCTCCTGCATCAGACCGCTTTCTTTAATCTTACTTGGGGAAACTATCTGATGATAGCTATCGCTTGCGTATTCCTTTACCTTGCAATAGCTAAAGAGTATGAGCCGTTGCTTCTTGTACCGATTGCATTTGGTATGTTGCTGGTAAATATTTACCCGGATATCATTGCAACACCGGAAGAGACAAGTAACGGTGTCGGAGGTTTGCTTTATTATTTCTATACTTTGGACGAATGGTCTATCCTTCCTTCGCTCATATTCCTGGGTGTTGGAGCAATGACCGATTTCGGTCCGCTTATAGCGAACCCTATAAGCTTCCTCTTGGGAGCTGCAGCTCAGTTCGGTATCTTCGGAGCGTACCTTATTGCAATCCTTCTCGGATTCAATGATAAGGCAGCTGCCGCAGTTTCAATCATCGGTGGAGCTGATGGACCTACATCCATCTTCCTTGCCGGAAAACTCGGACAGACCGGACTTATGGGACCTATCGCGGTGGCAGCATATTCATATATGTCTCTTGTCCCGATTATTCAGCCACCTATCATGAAGGCACTTACGACAAAAGAGGAGAGAGCTATCAAGATGGACAGCTTAAGACCTGTCTCTAAGCTTGAGAAGATTCTTTTCCCTATAATCGTTACCATAATCGTTTGTATGATACTTCCTACAACAGCACCACTCGTAGGTATGCTTATGCTCGGAAACCTTTTCCGTGAGAGTGGAGTTGTACGTCAGCTTCAGGAGACAGCCAGCAATGCACTTATGTACATCGTTGTTATTCTTCTCGGAACATCAGTAGGAGCGTCTACAAGTGCAGAAGCTTTCCTCAATGTCAGCACGATAAAGATCGTTGTACTCGGTCTTATTGCATTCGCATTTGGAACAGCTGCCGGAGTAATATTCGGAAAGATACTTTGCAAGGTTACCGGAGGAAAGATAAATCCTCTTATCGGTTCAGCCGGTGTATCGGCCGTTCCTATGGCAGCGCGTGTATCTCAGAAGGTCGGAGCAGAAGAAGATCCTACAAACTTCCTTCTCATGCATGCTATGGGACCTAACGTTGCCGGAGTTATCGGTACAGCCGTAGCCGCTGGTATTTTCATGGCTATATTCGGCATTTAATATGAATTTGTAAGCAAGTGGTAAAGCGGATAGAAAATATCTGCTTTACCGGTACATATTGGTTAATACAACAGGAGGATTAAAATGGCAGAGGCAGTTAAAAAGCCGGTTAAAATTACAGAGACAATCCTGCGTGATGCTCATCAGTCATTGATTGCCACAAGAATGACAACAGAGCAGATGCTTCCTATAATTGACAAAATGGATAAAGTAGGATACAACGCTGTTGAGTGTTGGGGAGGAGCAACTTTCGATGCTTCGCTCAGATTCCTTAAGGAAGATCCGTGGGAGAGACTTAGAAAACTTAAAGCAGGATTCAAGAATACAAAACTTCAGATGCTTTTCAGGGGTCAGAATATCCTTGGATACAGACCTTACGCTGATGATGTTGTAGAATATTTCGTACAGAAGTCAATCGCAAACGGAATCGATATAATTCGTATTTTCGATTGCCTTAATGATATCAGAAACCTTCAGACAGCAGTTACAGCCTGCAACAAAGAAGGCGGACATTCACAGGTAGCACTTTCATATACATTGGGAGATGCTTACACACTTGACTACTGGATGGATATCTCAAAGAGAATAGAGGATATGGGAGCACAGTCTATCTGTATTAAGGATATGGCAGGTCTTCTCACACCATACAGGGCAGAAGAGCTTGTAAAGGCTTTGAAGTCAGCTACTTCACTTCCAATCGAGCTTCATACACATTACACTTCAGGTGTTGCATCAATGTCACTTCTCAAGGCTATCGAGTCTGGATGTGATATCATCGATACAGCTATTTCGCCGTTCGCTCTCGGAACCAGCCAGCCTGCAACAGAGGTTATGGTTGAGACCTTCAAGGGAACAGAGTATGATACAGGACTTGATCTTAAGCTTTTGAAAGAGATCGCTGATTACTTCAGACCTCTTCGTGAGGAGGCGCTTGCATCAGGACTTCTCAATCCAAAGGTTCTTGGTGTTGATATTCAGACACTTCTCTATCAGGTACCTGGTGGAATGCTTTCGAACATGGTTTCACAGCTCAAGGAGCAGAATGCCGAAGATAAATATCAGGAAGTTCTTGAGGAGATCCCAAGAGTTCGTAAAGACCTTGGAGAGCCACCTCTTGTTACACCTTCTTCACAGATTGTCGGAACACAGGCTGTATTCAACGTACTCATGGGCGAGAGATACAAGGTTGCTACAAAGGAGACAAAGGACGTGCTTCTTGGAAAGTACGGACAGACAGTTAAGCCTTTCAATCCTGAGGTAGTTGACAAGGTTCTCGGAGAGGACAAGAAGAATGCTATTACTTGCAGATATGCAGATTTGCTTGAACCGGAGCTTTCAAAACTCGAGGATGAGATGAAGCAGTACAAACAGCAGGATGAGGATGTACTTTCATACGCTCTCTTCCCGCAGGTTGCTATGGACTTCTTCAAATACAGAGAAGCTCAGCAGAAAAAAGTTGACGCTACAGTAGCAGATACTGAAAATGGAGCTTATCCTGTATAAAACAGCAATAAACGAATAAAAATGAATGAAAAATGTCATGAAATTTTATTTCATGACATTTTTTTGTCTTTTATTATAATTTGTAATATGCTATTATAAATTTTGCCCGCTTAGGGAAATGGAAAGTATTTTGGTTTTGGGAAAATTAATAATAGGAATCGGGGGGAGTAATATGGCGGAGACAAACAATCTGTCAGCAAGAATGAATGCTAAGTATTCAAAAATGAGTAAAGGTCAAAAGAAGTTGACTGCCTACATCAGCGAGAATTATGATGAGGCGGCTTTTTTGACTGCATCTCGCATGGGAGAGATAGTCGGTGTAAGTGAGTCAACTGTAGTGCGTTTTGCATCATTTTTGGGTTATAAAGGATATCCTCAGTTTATGGAAGCAATGGGAGATATAGTAAAGGGAAGACTTGCACAGTCGGAGAAACCGGAGACTATTACGAGAAGAGCTTCCGACGATAAATTGTTTTCTACATTTTTCAAAAACGATATTGAGAATCTCAAGGAAACCATGAGAAATATCGGCGATGAAAATTTTAACAATGCGGTGGATGTTATTTGCAGATCGAGCAGAGTCTATGTTATAGGGCTTGGAGATAACAGCCTTTTGGCAGAGTATTTCAACAATCTTATGTTAAGAATTACCAGCGATGTAAAACTTATAAAGCATTCGGATATATCAGGCCTTTTCGGAAGACTTATAGATATAAATGAGAATGATGTTGTTGTAGCTGTCAGCATGAAACCGTATTCTTTAAAGACATTGAAGGCATTGGAGTATGCAAATGACAGAAATGCAAAAATAGTCAGCATAACAGATACATTGCTTTCACCTGTAAATATGTATTCGTCATGCAACCTCGCCGTGTCTTCGGATATGTCGGATATTATGGGCTCATTCACCAGCGGATGTGCTCTTATACAGGCTCTGTTTTTGTCTATTTTAAGAAAAAACAATGCAAGATTTAACCGTAGAACAGAGGCGCTTGAGGGTGTTCTCGAGGAATACCAGCTTGTTGATGATGGAACTATAGGATTTGCGGAATGAGTAATATAAGAAAGATAGCTATTGTAGGCGGTGGTCCGGCGGGAATGATTGCCGCCTACAGTGCTGCAATTGCAAATAGTGACAACAAGGTTGTTCTGATAGAAAAAAATGAAAAGCTTGGAAAAAAACTTTTCATAACAGGAAAAGGAAGATGCAATGTCACAAACGCCTCTGATGTAGAGACAATGATGAATAATGTTGTCTCAAACAGAGATTTTTTGTACAGCGCTTTTTATACATTTGACAACAATTCGCTCATGGATCTTATTGAGCAGAATGGAACCGCTCTCAAAACAGAGCGGGGTAACAGGGTGTTTCCGGTGTCGGATCATTCTTCGGACATTATAAAAGCGATGACAAAAGCACTGAAAACATCAGGTGTTGAAGTAAGGCTAAATACCGAAGTCATCGAGATTTTAACCGATGATGGTGAGGCTAAAGGTCTTCTATATAAAAAGGGCACAAAGGAAGAGTTTGACAGGGTTGTAATTGCAACCGGAGGTCTGTCATATCAATCCACAGGATCCACAGGAGATGGGATAGGCTTTGCTAAAAAACTTGGTCATACCGACAGGGAATGCGTGCCCGCACTTGTCCCTATAGAGGCTGAGGAAGAGTACGTCAAAGATATGATGGGACTTTCCTTAAAGAATGTAGAAGTGAGAATTGCCGACGGGAAGAGAGAACTTTTTAAAGACTTCGGAGAGATGCTTTTTACACATTTCGGTGTTAGCGGTCCACTTATATTAAGTGCTTCGTCGGTCATCGGAAGAACTTTGAAAAAAAAGAAACTCAATATGTATATTGATCTTAAACCGGCTGTGTCTAATGAACAGCTGGAAAAAAGAATATTAGGCATTATAGATGAGAACAAAAACAAGACTATAAAAAACAGTCTGGGCGGACTTTTGCCGGGGAAGATGCTTCCTGTTTACCTTTCTCTGTCCGAAGTTGACATTAATAAACAGATGAATGCCATAACGAGGGAAGAGAGAAAGAAACTTGTATCTTTACTCAAGGCGTTCCCCCTGACTTTGACCTCTCTGAGAGGTTTTGACGAAGCAATAATCACTAGCGGAGGAATAAACGTTAAGGAAGTGAACCCTTCCACCATGGAGTCAAAGAAGATAAAGGGAATGTATTTGGCAGGTGAGATGCTCGACATAGATGCATTTACCGGTGGATACAACCTTCAGGTGGCCTGGTCGACAGGCTATCTTGCCGGTATGAATGCCGGAGGCGAAGAATATTAAACGGAGGATAAGTTTTATGAATATAGCAATAGACGGACCTGCTGGAGCAGGAAAGAGCACAATAGCAAAAAAGGTTGCAAAGGACCTTGGATATATCTATGTGGATACCGGAGCCATGTACAGAGCGATGGCGCTCTGCTTTATAAAGGCGGGACTTGATTTGAAAGATGAGGAAGCTATTTCAGGAAGATGTGACGATATAAATATTGAACTCAAGTATGTTGATGGTGCACAGCAGGTAATATTAAACGGAGAGAATGTAACGGGAGAGATCCGTGCCGAGGAAGTTGGAAACGGTGCCAGCGTTACGAGTGCCTATAAAAAGGTGAGAGAGAAACTTGTGGCACTTCAGAGAGAACTTGCAAAAAAGGAAGATGTCGTAATGGACGGAAGAGATATAGGAACAGCTGTACTTCCAAATGCTGAACTCAAGGTTTATCTCACTGCAAGCTCTTTGATCAGAGCAAAGAGAAGGGCGCTTGAGCTTGAACAAAAAGGAGAAAAGGCCGATCTTGAGACCATTCAAAGAGATATTGAGGACAGAGACCACAGGGATATGACAAGAGCGATATCTCCGCTTGTACAGGCTGAGGATGCAATCCTTGTTGACTCCTCCGATATGGGAATTGAGGAAGTTGTAGAAACTATTAAAAAACTTGCAGAGGAAAGAAGATAGATGAATGTAAAACTCGCCGAAACCGCCGGATTTTGTTTCGGGGTCAAAAGAGCTGTGGATATGGTTTATGCAGAGAATGAAAAAAACGACAAAAAGGTGTACACTTACGGGCCGATAATTCATAACGAGCAGGTTGTAAAGGACTTGGAGAACAAGGGGGTTTTTGCGATTAACAGTCTTGATGAGCTTGAAAAATGCGAGAGGGGAATCGTTGTCATAAGATCTCACGGAGTCAGCGAGGAAGTCTGCAAAAAGCTTGAGAACAGTGGATTTGAGGTGGTGGATGCCACCTGTCCTTTCGTCAAGAAGATTCACAGAGCCGTAAAAGAATATTCCGAAAAAGGTTATCGGATAATTATAACAGGAAATGCAAAACATCCCGAAGTTGAGGGGATTATGGGATGGGGGAACCCTGACCAAATCACTGTTATATCAGAAAAGGAAGAAGCCGAGGGTTTGGATTTTCCTAAGGGTACAGACGTATGTATTGTTTCCCAAACCACCTTCAATCACAAGAAATTTCAAGATTTAGTTGAAATTGTAGACAAAAAAGGGTACAATATGTTTGTTTTAAATACTATATGCAATGCTACTGAGGAGAGACAGAAGGAAGCTGCAAAGATTTCCGCGGATGTTGATATGATGATAGTCATAGGCGGGAAGAACAGTTCAAACACGCAGAAGTTATTTGAAATATGCAAGAATGAATGTGAAAATACTTACTATATACAGACACTTGATGATTTAACAATCCGGGAAACCGGAAGCATTGGTAGCGTAGGTATTACCGCAGGGGCTTCAACCCCAAACAATATTATTGAGGAGGTTCAAAAGTATGTCAGAAATGAGCTTTGAACAAATGTTAGACGAGTCTTTTAAGACAATTAGAAATGGGGAGGTTGTTGAAGGTACCGTTATCGATGTAAAGCCGGATGAAATCATCTTAAACATCGGATATAAGTCTGATGGAATAGTAACACGTAGCGAATATACAAATGAACCTAATGTAGACCTCACCACAGTAGTTTCCGTTGGTGACACAATGGAGACAAAGGTTATCAAGGTAAACGACGGTGAAGGACAGGTATTGCTCTCATACAAGAGACTTGCAGCCGAGAAGGGAAGCAAGAAACTTGAGGAAGCATTTGAAAATCATACAGTACTTCAGGCTAAGGTTTCTCAGGTATTAAACGGAGGACTTGGCGTTGTTATCGACGAGACCAGAGTATTTATCCCTGCAAGCCTTGTATCGGATGTTTTTGAGAAAGATCTCAACAAGTACAAAGATCAGGAGATTGAATTTGTTATCACAGAGTTCAATCCTCGCCGCAGAAGAATAATCGGAGACAGAAAGCAGCTTCTCGTTGCAAGAAAAGAAGAACTTCAGAAAGAACTTTTCTCTCGTATCCAGAGAGGAGATATCATTGAGGGAACAATCAAGAATGTAACAGATTTCGGTGCATTCGTTGACCTCGGCGGAGCAGATGGACTTCTTCATATCTCTGAGATGTCTTGGGGAAGAATCGAGAGCCCTAAGAAAGTCTTCAAGGTAGGCGACAAAGTCAGAGTATTTATCAAAGATATCAATGAGACAAAGATCGCACTCAGCTGCAAATTCCCGGATGAGAATCCTTGGAATGATGCAGATGGAAAATATGCTGTTGGAACAGTAGTAAAAGGAAAAGTTGCAAGAATGACCGACTTCGGTGCATTTGTTGAGCTTGCTCCTGGAGTGGATGCGCTTCTTCATGTTTCACAGATAGCAAGAGAGCATATTGAGAAACCTTCAGATGTTCTTAGCGTAGGACAGGAAGTTGAAGCACAGATAGTTGATTTCAATGAGGCAGATAAGAAGATTAGCCTCAGCATCAAAGCACTTCTTCCACCAGCTGAAGATGACAATACAGAAGACACTGCAGAAGAGTCGCCTGTAGAAGAAGCTTAAAGTAAAGAATTACGCACACTAAGAGTTTCTTAGTGTGCGTTTTTGTAAATCGGTAATTGTTTTTAGGTTGGACTAGGTTAAATAATTATTTTACGGAGGAGTTTTATGGTAAACGGCGATTATGAGGTATTCAAAAAGAGCATTTTCACGCTTACAAAAATCGATTTGAGCGCTTACAAAGAGAAGCAGATGAGACGAAGAATCGAAACTCTTATTGGAAAAAACAATATCGATAGTTTCAATGCTTATGTGGATCTTATCAAAAAGGATAAGAAAAAATTTGAGGAGTTCGTAAACTTCCTCACAATCAATGTATCTGAGTTCTATAGAAATCCGGATCAGTGGGAGCTTATGGACAAGAAGTATATTCCTGATCTTATAAGCAAGTTCGGAAAGAACTTAAAGATATGGAGCGCTGCCTGCTCGACAGGTGATGAGCCGTATTCTCTTGTAATGGCTTTCTCAAAACATATACCTTTGAACAATATCAAGATTTATGCAACAGATATTGACAAGCAGGTTATTGCGCAGGCAAAGACCGGACTTTATTCAGCAAAGAGTATTGCCGCAGTTCCGGATGATCTGAAAAAGAAATATTTTACTCAGGTTGGAAGTTCTTATCAGATTTCAAATGAGATAAAGAGCAGAGTGGAATTTAAAGAGTCAAATCTTTTGAAAGATCCTTATCCTTCAAACTGCAATCTTATCGTTTGCAGAAATGTGCTTATTTATTTTACTGAGGAAGCAAAGGAAGAGGTATACAAGAAATTCAATGCCTCGCTAGTAAAGGGAGGATATCTGTTTATCGGAAGTACCGAGCAAATTATGAATTATAAAGAGCTCGGATACCTTCGTGAGAGTTCATTCTTCTTTACAAGAGCATAGAGATAAGATTTATGAGAGATTGTTCAGAATGTTGCTGAGCAGATAGACTTTCAAAAATGTCATATCGTTGAGCATATTTTCATCGGCCTCTATATATGAGTCGACAGACATATAATCTGATCTGAATACAGGCAGCTGTTTGTCTTTGTATTTTATGTTTTCACATAGTACAGGGATAAAACAGCTGTTTTTTTCTGCGAAACAATTGTGTGGTTTTGCTTTTTCTTTGTGATTTGCATCGACAAATTTTGCAAGATCCTTGTGAATGCAAGTGCCTTCTTCCGGAAGATAGAAATAATTCTTATAATCTTTAAAAAAGTACTTCATATTTCCTTTGAAAAATCTTATTGATGCAATTCCGCTGTCAGCTTCAGCTTTTATAAAGAGACTTTTTGCAGTTAGAGTCACCGGATTTATCAAGGATTTGTTCAAATTGAAATCGACGAGTATCTCATCGCAATCAAATCCGTTCATATCCTTATATTTGTTTGATTTAACAGAAATATCCGTGATATCAAGTGTGGACTTGAGATCTTCATATTTCTTTTTTACTGAAAATAATTCAAATAGCAAAACAAGGCCCTTTATATCCTCGAAGTTATGCAGAAGAACAGCGTTTTCCAAATCCGGATTCCCGGTGGAAGAGTATACTTTGTAATTTTTTACAAGCTGCCTTCCGTCTGTCGAATCTTTTCTTCCGGTATGTAAAAATAACTCTAGAGTCTGCTGCCTACAGTCTGAAAGTGCGAGTGAACCCGCAAAATCCTTTATTTCTTTATAAAGATCGTAACATGTTCCTTCATCAAATGAGAATTCTATATTATTTTGTGCCATACGTTCATTTACAAAAGGTAGATCAAATCTTGTACCGTTGAAAGTAACCGTAGTAAGGTCGGCAGAATATTCGTTTTTTAAGGCGAAAAGAAGCTCAGGTTCATCTGAAGAAGACTCGGAGATAAACTGAGTTACGGTGAGAACGTCGCCCTTTATCTTTCCGAATCCTACAATGCATACATGATTTTTTGCTCTGGAGAGACCGGTTGTCTCTATGTCAAAAAAGAGGAGATTCTCCGGTGAAACATTGGCATTTTTAAAGATTTGTTTTGTATCAATTTGTACTGATTTTACGAATTTTTTAACCATATGTGAATTATAACTAAAGCTTGTTATAAAATAAACAAGCTGTTTGTAAAAAAATACACAATAAAATATTAAATTAAGATAAAATTTTTCAACAGTATGTTATAATTATAACGATTGATTGGGCGACAAAGTCATTATGATCAAAATTTTTAAGAAAGAGGGGCACGAAAATGGGCATGACATTTAAAGGCGGTGTTCATCCTTATGACGGAAAAGAATTGTCAAAGGACAAACCGGTCAGTGAATTGTTGCCGCAGGGTCTTCTTGTGTATCCGTTATCTCAGCATATCGGAGCACCTGCAAATCCTGTAGTAGCTGTTGGCGATACAGTCTTAAGAGGCCAGATGATTGCAGAGGCCGGCGGATTTGTTTCTTCGCCAATATTTAGTTCTGTTTCCGGAACAGTCAAAGCCATTGAAGCACGTCGTGTTGCAACAGGAGGAACGTGTAAATCTATAGTTATCGAGAATGACGGAGAGTACACGGAGACTGAGTTCAAGGAAGTGGAAGACGTTACAACCTTGGACAACGAGGAAATTATTTCCAGAATAAAGAATGCCGGAGTAGTAGGTATGGGAGGTGCAGGATTTCCTACACATGTAAAGCTTTCACCGAAGAATCCGGAGAATATCGAGTACATTATTGCTAACTGTGCAGAGTGTGAGCCGTATCTTACATCGGATTACACAAGAATGATCACAGAACCTGAAAAACTGGTTGAAGGTATGAGAATTGTCTTAAACCTTTTCCCAAAGGCAAAAGGTGTGTTCGGAGTAGAAGATAATAAGCCTGAGGCTATAGCAAAGCTTAGAGATCTTACTAAAGACGAGACAAGAATGGAAGTTGCCGAGCTTACGACAAAGTATCCTCAGGGAGGAGAGCGTCAGCTTATATATGCGGTAACAAAAAGATCTATCAATTCAAAGATGCTTCCTGCTGATGCGGGATGTATAGTTGACAATGTAGAGACTCTTGTTGCCATTTATAATGCGGTAAAATTCGGAAAACCGTTAATGGATCGTATCTTTACGGTTACAGGAAATGCAGTTGCAAATCCACAGAACTTCAAGATTAAGATCGGTACAAATTATAAAGAGCTTCTTGATGCTGCAGGTGGATTCAAGACAAATGGATGCGAAAAGATCATATCGGGAGGTCCTATGATGGGATTTGCTATGTTTGATCTTGAAGTTCCGACAACAAAAACAACTTCAGCACTTCTTTGCTTCACTAAAGATGAGGTTGCTGCTTTTGAAACTACTAATTGTATAAACTGCGGAAGATGTGTTGAGGCCTGCCCTGAACAGCTCATTCCTTCAAGACTTGCTGATTACGGCGAGCATGGACAGTCAGATATGTTCGAAAAATGGTATGGACTTGAGTGTATAGAGTGCGGTAGCTGTAGTTTTGCATGTCCTGCAAAGCGTCATCTTGCACAGTCTATTAAGACTATGAAAAAACAGGTGCTGGCATCTAAGCGTAAGTAGCTTAGCATCTGACAGAAATATGAAGAAAGAGGTGGATAATTGTGAGTGAGTTATTTAATGTAGCTTCATCACCACATATTCGTTCCAAAGATACCAGCAGCCGCATAATGCTGTACGTTATCATTGGCCTTTTGCCGGCAAGCTGTTTTGGTATTTACAACTTTGGAATAAGAGCTTTGATAATGATCATTGTTTCAATTGCCAGCGCGGTGATTGCTGAGTACATTTTTAACAAGATCGTTGGAAAAAAGCAGACAATCAATGATTTGAGTGCGGTAGTAACAGGATTGCTTCTCGCATTAAATGTTTCCAGCACAATACCTTATTGGGAGGTTGCTCTCGGTAGTGTATTTGCCATTGTTATCGTAAAAGGACTTTTTGGAGGACTCGGACAGAACTTTATGAACCCGGCCCTCGGAGGACGTTGCTTCCTTTTGATATCTTTTACAGGAAGTATGACAAGCTTCATCGATCCACAGTCGGTTGATGGGGTATCAGCAGCAACACCACTCGCTGTAATAAAGAGCGGTGAAGGCCTTTCCGGTGTCAATGTTATGGACATGCTCATCGGTAGAATTGGAGGAACAATAGGTGAGACTTCCGTTATAGCTATCTTAATCGGTGCTATATTCCTTATTATAATGGGAGTTATCGATCTTAGAATTCCTGCAACATATCTTATTACATTTGCTATTTTTGCAGGCCTTTTCGGAGGCTATGGATTTAACTGGACATATATAACCGCAGAACTTTGTGGTGGTGGTATCATGCTCGGAGCTTTCTTTATGGCTACGGATTATGTCACGAGTCCTATCACGCCGATGGGTAAGATTGTGTTCGGTATATGTCTGGGTATTCTGACAGGAATATTCAGAATCTTTGGCGCATCTGCTGAGGGTGTTTCTTATGCGATCATATTCTCGAACCTTCTTGTACCTCTTATCGAGAGAGTTACAGTACCGCTTGCATTCGGTGTTGTAAAAGAGAAAAAAGGAGGAGATAAATAATGAATAAAATCGTTAAAGACGCATTATTATTGACTCTTATAACTTTGGTATCCGGATGTGCCCTCGGTTTGGTACATGAGGTTACCGCCGCACCTATCCAGGCGGCAAATGAGGCAGCTACGGCTGCAGCATATCAGGAAGTATTTCCTGATGCTGAATCATTCAATGAGATTGAGATTGATACAGCAGCGGCTGAGACCGTTAAAGCCACATATGCAGATGATGACATTGAGGCTGTAGTTGAAGCTCTCGACGGATCGGGTTCAGTGCTCGGATATGTCCTTACAATTACATCTCATGCCGGATACGGCGGAGATATCACTTTTTCTATAGGTGTAACAAACGAAGGTGTGCTCAATGGATATTCCATAACAGATATCAGCGAGACTGCCGGACTTGGAATGAAAGCCAAAGAGGAAAAGTTCAGTTCACAGTTCAATGGTGTTACATTTGATTCCGACGACAGCTACCTTGAGGTAACAAAGGTTGATCCTTCCGGATCTATCGAGGCTATAAGTGGTGCGACTATCACTTCCAAAGCCGTTACTTACGGTGTAGATGCGGGACTTATGTATTTTAGAACTGTATTACAGTAAGGAGGGATAGGTAATGAACAAAAATACTCAGCCATTGATAAATGGTATCGTAAAAGACAATCCCACCTTCGTATTGCTACTTGGAATGTGTCCTACACTTGCGGTAACAACATCCGCAACCAACGGTTTGGGAATGGGACTTTCCACGACGGTGGTTCTTGTTATGTCAAACATGCTTATATCGGCACTTAGAAATGTAATTCCGGACAGAGTTCGTATGCCGGCTTTCATTGTTATAGTTGCTTCATTCGTAACCATTGTACAGTTCCTCGTTCAGGGTTATGTACCTGCGCTTTATGCATCACTTGGTATATATATTCCTCTTATCGTTGTTAACTGTATCATTCTTGGACGTGCAGAGAGTTTTGCATCAAAGAATCCGGTATTTCCATCTATCATGGACGGTATCGGAATGGGTATAGGATTTACGATTTCACTTACGGTACTCGGTGCCGTCAGAGAGATTATCGGTGCAGGACAGCTTTTCGGAGCTCAGATCCTTCCGCTTGCAGAGGATGGTTCTTTCGGATATACACCGATTACAATTTTCATTCTTGCTCCGGGAGCATTCCTCGTACTTGGTTGTCTTCAAGCTGTATTCAACAAAGTGAGAGATGATTCCGAGAAAAAGAAGAATAAACAGTAGGAGGAAGAGCAGACATGAAAGAATTGTTAGTAATAATGATTAGTTCAGCAATTGTAAATAACGTTGTGCTGAGCCAGTTCTTGGGTCTGTGTCCTTTCCTTGGAGTTTCTAAGAAAGTAGACACTGCCGCCGGAATGGGTGGAGCAGTTATCTTCGTTAATACAGTTGCATCACTTGTAACAAGTATTATTTATAAATTCATATTGGATCCTTTGGGATTCTCATATTTGCAGACTATCGTATTCATCGTAGTCATTGCCGCATTGGTTCAGTTCGTTGAGATGTTCCTTAAGAAGTCTATACCGGCACTTTATCAGTCGCTTGGTGTATACCTTCCACTCATCACTACAAACTGTGCAGTTCTCGGTGTTGCACTTAAAAACGTAACTAATAATTACAATATTCTCGAGAGTACCTTAAACGGTTTCGCAATTGCAGTAGGATTCACAATCGCAATTGTTATTATGGCCGGACTCAGAGAGAAGATTGAGTTTAATGATGTACCTAAGGCATTCAAGGGGTCTCCGATTGTTCTTATAACAGCAGGACTTATGGCAATCGCATTCTTTGGATTCTCAGGTGTGATTTAAGGAGGGCTGTGAAATGTTAGGTGCTATTATCATTGCCACAGTCATTGTAGGTGGTACCGGAATAATCGTAGGATTTTTCCTTGGTTTCTCCGGTGAAAAGTTTAAAGTTGAAGTTGATCCTAAAGAGGAAGCCGTACTCGGTGTCCTTCCGGGAAACAACTGCGGTGGATGCGGATTCCCGGGATGTGCGGGACTTGCAGCTGCCATTGCTAAGGGCGAAGCTCCTGTAAATCAGTGTCCTGTAGGTGGCGCTGAGTGTGCAGCAAAAATTGGTGCTATCATGGGAGTTGAAGCAGGCGAAGCAGTGAGACAGGTTGCATTTGTAAAATGTGCCGGAACCTGCGACAAAGCAAATTCTGATTATGTTTACACAGGAGTTGAGGACTGTGCTGCACTCGAGTTCATCCCGGGTGGCGGACCAAAATCCTGCTCATATGGTTGTGCTGGATTCGGTAACTGCGTAAAGGCTTGTCCTTTTGATGCAATCCATGTTATAGACGGCGTTGCTGTTGTAGACAAAGAGGCTTGTAAGGCTTGTGGAAAATGTGTTGCCGCTTGTCCTAAGAACCTTATCGAACTCATTCCGTATGAGGCTAAACATATTGTACAGTGTAGCTCAAAAGACATGGGTAAGAATGTCATGAAAGCCTGCTCTGTAGGATGTATCGGATGTCATCTCTGTGAGAAGAACTGTGAGCATGATGCTGTTCATGTAATAGATAATATTGCATATATCGATCAGACAAAGTGTACACAGTGTGGTGTCTGTGCAGAGAAGTGTCCAAAGAAGATTATTCTTTAGAATACTAAAACCGCATATGGTATAAGATTGTAAAACTACCGGATAAATGTTAAAATGCCCTATGGCTGTCATTTATCCGGTTTTTTGCCTTCAATCGATATTTAAGGAGGCCGGATATGAATAAAATCAAGCGTATAATTTGGAACAAGCGAGTATTGACTTATACGCGGTTTTATGGACAGAAAATATTTATAGGTCAGGATAGAAAAAATGAGTGAGCGTATAGATGTAAAAAATGTGAAGAGAGTTGTCATAAAGATCGGTTCATCTTCACTTACACATGCCAAGACCGGTGGAGTAGATTTTCTTAAACTTGAGAGACTTGTAAGAGAACTTTGCAATTTGAGCAACTCCGGGATAGAGGTTTGCCTTGTTAGCTCGGGAGCTATAGCAGTTGGTAGAAAAGTCTTGGGACTTAAGGAGAGACCTGATAATCTGGCCAGCAAACAGGCATGTGCCGCTGTCGGACAGGCGAGTCTCATGATGTCATATCAGAAACTTTTCGGGGAGTACCATCATGTTGCAGCACAGGTTCTTATGACAAAGAACAATCTAGTAGATGATGATTCAAGAATCAATGCGGAGAATACCTTTGACCGACTTTTTGATATGGGGGTTGTACCTATTGTTAACGAAAATGATACCGTATCTACATACGAGATTCAGTTTGGTGACAATGATACCTTATCTGCACTTGTTTCAGCAATGGTAGGTGCTGACCTTCTCATATTGTTGTCAGATATTGATGGATTGTATACCGATGATCCAAATGTAAATAAGGATGCTGTTCTAATAAAGGATGTATTTGAGATAAAGGAAGACTATTTCTCACTCGCAAAAAGTTCTACCGGAAGCGATGTAGGAACCGGGGGAATGGCAACAAAACTTAAGGCCGCAAGAATCGCAACATCCGCAGGAGCCGATATGGTGATCGCAAATGCCGAGGATGTCGGTGTTATCCATAAAATATTTGAGAACGACTTTGAGGGTACGGTTTTTCACAGGAACAGAGAAGAAGGTTTTTATATAAAAGATTATTTGGAAGATTGACAAAATCTCAGATTATAATTTTTAAGAGGTGAAAATGGACGAGAAGAGCATTGCAAGAATAAACGAGCTTTATCATAAGTCTCAGGCTGAAGGACTTACGGATGCCGAGAAGACAGAGCAACAGCTGTTAAGAAAAGAGTATATTGCAAGTATCAGAAGGAATATAAAGAGTCAGCTCAATTCAATCGACATGATCGATGAAAACGGTGATATAGTGAATCTTGGTGAGAAATATGACAAAAAAGGAAGCGAGAAAACTTCATAGAGATCTAAGGGATAAGATAGGAATTGAGTATCGCATTCAGGCTGAAAAGGAGATATGCGATAGGCTTTATGATATAGCAAAAGACAGAAATATTGTATTTTGTTATGCGGCAATCGGAAGTGAAGTGAATCTTGAAGATTTATATAAAAGACTGCTTGAAATGGGGAAAAAGCTTGCATTTCCGAAGGTAAACGGAAAGGATATGTCGTTCTTTGCGGTTGATGATTTGACAAAGCTTACACCGGGAACTTTTAATGTGCCGGAACCTGATGAGGGTTGTGAAAAGATATATCCCAAAAAGGATATTTTTTTTGTTCCGGGCTTATGTTTTAGCCGTGATGGTTCAAGGATTGGCTACGGAGCCGGGTATTATGACAGATATTTTAAGCAATATGGGGAATGTTTAAAAGTTGGTGTCTGTTTTAATAATCAGTTGGATGATGATTTTGTAAAAGACGAATTTGATATAAGTATGGACAGGATTGTCTGTGATGATATACAGGAGATATAGATGGAATATTTGAAGATGTATGAAAATGAAATAGAGGCTATGGATATCACCATGTCACCGCCTGCAAACGAGCCGGAGAGACAGTATTATTTCATTAAAAAGGCAAGGGGGCTTGTTAAAGAAAAAGAGAGAGAATTGAAAAGACCTCTCACGTGCCATATTACAACTTTTGGATGTCAGATGAATGCCAGAGACTCTGAGAAACTGCTCGGAGTTCTTGAAAATATAGGATACAAAAATGTTGATGATGAGACTGCCGATATAGTCATATTCAATACATGTACTGTCAGGGAGAACGCAAACCAGAGAGTTTACGGTCATCTCGGACAGCTTAAAAGTGTGAAGAAAAAACACCCGGGCATGTTGATTGGGCTCTGTGGATGCATGATGCAGGAGGAGGATGTCGTATCGACGATACAGTCGAAATATAAGCATGTGGATATTGTTTTCGGTACACACAATCTTTATAAACTTGCAGAGATTCTCTGCGACGCTTACCTTTCAAACAGTATGATAATCGATATCTGGAAGGATACCGACAAGATAGTCGAGGATCTTCCGGTAGAGAGAAAATATTCTTTCAAATCCGGCGTAAATATCATGTTCGGATGCAACAATTTCTGCAGTTATTGTATAGTTCCTTATGTAAGAGGAAGAGAGAGAAGCAGAGAGCCTAAGGCTATAATAAGAGAGATTGAAAGACTCGTGGCCGACGGCGTTATTGAGATAATGCTTTTGGGACAGAATGTGAATTCATACGGAAAAGATCTTGAGGACAATATCAGTTTTGCTGAACTTCTCGCTGAAGTAGAAAAAATTAAAGGCTTAAAACGTATCAGATTTATGACCTCACATCCAAAAGATTTGTCGGATGAACTTATAGAAGTCATGAAAAACTCAAAGAAGATATGTAAGCATTTTCATCTTCCACTTCAAACGGGAAGTACGAGACTTTTGAAAGAGATGAACAGACGCTATGACAAGGAGAGATACCTCGAGCTTGCTAAAAAGCTTAAGGAGGCTATACCTGATATAGCGATAACCACCGACATAATTGTCGGATATCCGGGGGAGACGGAAGAAGATTTTGAAGAGACAATGGATGTGGTTGAGATGGTCAGATATGACAGCGCCTTCACTTTTGTCTATTCGAAAAGAACCGGAACACCGGCGGCTTCAAACCCGAATCAGGTGCCTGAAGATGTTGTAAAAGAGAGATTTGACAAGCTCTTAAAGAGAGTGCAGACTATTTCAAGAGAGCAGGCATTAAAGAAGGTCGGCGCAGTCGAAGAAGTGCTTGTTGAGGGCATGAATGAGCAGGACGACAGTCTTGTATCAGGCAGAATGAGCAACAATTCCATTGTCCATTTCCCGGGGGATGCAGATCTTTGCGGAAAGCTTGTCACGGTCAAACTTGTGGAATGTAAAGGCTTTTATTATATGGGAGAGATGCTTGGGAGCG
Source organism: Lachnospiraceae bacterium (assembly GCA_024695665.1). Classification (GTDB taxonomy): domain Bacteria; phylum Bacillota; class Clostridia; order Lachnospirales; family Lachnospiraceae; genus JAILHT01. The sequence goes on along the minus strand of JAILHT010000106.1, from coordinate 10,597 downwards.
CGGAATGAATAAAATCATTTCAAAGAGAGACATAATTTTTATATTGATACTTTTGGCGATTGCTCTTTTATTCTATTTTTTCGCTTATAAGAATATACAAAATGACGGAGATATCGTTAAAGTGACTGTCAATGGGGAGTTGTATGATACTTATCCGCTCTCTGAGGACAGGGAGGTTGATATAGTGATTTCCGGGGAGGTGAAAAACTCCTTTGAGATCAAGGATAACGCTGTGCATATGTGCGATGCCGACTGCCCGGACAAGCTTTGTATAAAGCAGGGGCAGATATCGCGAGACGGGCAGATGATCGTATGTCTTCCGAACAAGGTTGTAATTGAGATAGAGAGCGAAGAGGAAGACTACGTCGACTCAATATCCAAATAGAGGTGGTAGGTTAAATGGCGAGAAAAACTGCGTTTATGGGCGTCTTTTTGGCGCTTGCGCTAATACTTAGCTACATAGAATCATTGATTCCGATAAATTTCGGAATACCCGGCATTAAGCTTGGACTCACCAATATTCTCATACTTATCGTTCTCTATGAAAAAGGTGCAAAGGAAGCATTGATATTGTCTGTTGTTAGAGTTGTACTGGCGGGTTTTATGTTTTCAAACCTGTTTGGAATACTATATAGTCTTGCCGGATGCTTACTTAGTTTTCTTGTAATGTTTATCATGAAAAAAAGCGACTTGTTTAGGATTATTGCTGTAAGTACGGCCGGTGGCGTCGCCCACAACCTGGGTCAGATTGCGGTTGCGGCAGTAGTTGTCGAAAATATAAATATGTTTATTTATTTTCCTGTGCTTATGATTTCAGGCATAATAACCGGAATCGTAATCGGGCTATTGGCCGGGGAAATCATTATTCGAACAGGAAAAATATTTGATACCGAGGGATAGATATGTACGCATATATTAGAGGAGAACTAGTTGAAAAAGAGCTGGATACGGCGGTTGTAGAGGCTGCCGGGGTCGGATATATGATAAATATTCCGATGAGTGTATATGAGATACTTCCGGGGATAGGAAGCGAAGTAAAACTATATACGCATCTGAATGTAAAAGAGGATGATATGTCTCTTTTCGGATTTGAATCAAAGGAGATGCTAAAGACATTCAGACTTTTGCTTGGAGTATCCGGAGTCGGACCTAAAGCGGCTCTGTCCATACTTTCTACTTTGAGCATAGCAGATTTAAGATTTGCAATTCTATCCGGCGATGTGAAGACGATCTCAAAAGCTCAGGGAATAGGAAAGAGAACCGCTGAGAGAGTCATTTTGGAACTCAAAGACAAGCTTGACATTGAGGAGGCACCGACTGAGGTTCTTGGAGATACGATAAATACAGATAGTGCAAATGCAGTCAGAAGAGAGGCAATAGAAGCACTTATCGCCTTGGGCTATTCTTCGGGCGAGGCCACAAAGTGTATATATGATGTCGAGATAAAAGATGATGAGACAGTTGAGAGCATCTTACAGCAGGCTCTTAAAAATATGGCATTCATTTGATTTGGAGTAGGAAATGGAAAGAAGAATCATTACTTCACAGGTTCTTGAGGAGGACAAGGCTACAGAGTTTGGTCTCAGACCTCAGACCTTGGACGAGTATATAGGCCAGGAAAAAACAAAAAACAACCTTAAAGTTTATATAGAAGCTGCAAAAAAGAGACATGAGCCGTTGGATCACGTCCTTTTTTACGGACCTCCGGGACTCGGAAAAACCACCCTTGCCGGAATCATAGCAAACGAGATGGATGTGAATCTTAAGGTCACAAGCGGACCTGCTATAGGAAAACCCGGGGAGATGGCAGCCATTCTTTCAAACCTGAAGGATGGGGATCTTCTTTTTGTAGATGAGATTCACCGTCTCAACAGACAGGTGGAGGAAGTTTTGTATCCCGCAATGGAGGACTATTCAATAGATGTTGTCATAGGCAAAGGTACAGGAGCAAGATCGATAAGATTGGATCTTCCAAAGTTTACCTTGGTCGGGGCGACGACAAGAGCCGGAATGCTTTCAGCTCCGCTCAGAGACAGATTTGGTGTCGTACATCATCTTGAATTTTATGAAGTCGAAGAATTGAAAGAGATCGTCGAGAGATCCGCAAAAAAACTTGGAGTCGAGATTGACTCTGAGGGCGCACTTGAACTTGCGAGAAGAAGCAGGGGAACGCCAAGACTTGCAAACAGAATGTTAAAACGTGTTAGAGATTTTGCCCAGGTAAAATATGACGGAATCATAACAAAGGAAGTTGCATCCTTTGCCTTGAATCTTTTGGAAGTTGACACCCTGGGCCTTGATATAAATGACAGAAATATAATTCTCACTATAATAGACAAGTTTTCGGGAGGCCCTGTGGGACTTGATACGCTTGCAGCCGCAATAGGTGAGGATGCGGGGACCATAGAGGATGTTTACGAGCCTTATCTTGTAAAAAACGGACTTATAAACCGTACACCAAAGGGAAGAGTCGCTACAGATATAGCATACGAGCATTTTAAAAGGGTCAAAAACTCATAAAGGCTTGTCATATATAGATTTTGTGGGGTATAATGATACCATATTTAGTGGTTAAGGAGAGTTGGAATGTCACAGAAAGCCAATACCGTGGTAATTATAGGCGGAAAACAGTATACATTGAGCGGTTACGAGGAGGAGGAATACCTTCAGAAAGTTGCATCTTATATCAATAATAAGCTCTCCGAGGTGAACGGGCTTGATTCAATAAGGAGGCTTTCGTCGGATATGAGATCGATCCTTCTTTCGATCAATATCGCTGATGACTATTTTAAGGCTCTTTCAAGAGTTGATAAGCTTGAGAGCGATGTCAGTGCAAAAGAACAGGAATTGTATGATATCAAGCACGAACTCATATCCCTACAGGTAAAACTTGAGGAGATGGAGAAACAGAAAGCTGATACAGCAAATCGTTTGAAAGAGCTCGAGTTTGAGAAGAAGAATTTGGAGAAAGCATACGAAGATAAATTGTTGGGACCGATAGACAGTTCAAATAACTAACAATATAAGGGGACGAGTTTTTCGTTCCCTTATATTTTTTAAGTGAAACCAACAAAAGAGGTAAGAGTGATTTATGAGAAAAAGCGAAGTAGAATTGCTGTCACCCGCAGGCTCGTTTGAGACGCTTTTGGCTGTTATGAAGGCCGGAGCGGATGCAGTCTATATAGGAGGGGACAAGTTCTCAGCCAGAGCCTACGCTACAAATTTTGATAAAGATAATGTTTTGAGGGCAATAGATATTGGACATATTAATGACAAGAAGGTTGTCCTTGCAGTCAATACACTCATGAAAAACAAAGAGATAGAGAATGAGCTGTATGATTATATACTTCCATACTACGAAGCTGGACTTGAAGCGGTGATAGTTCAGGATATAGGAGTTGTCTCTTTCATAAGAAAGTATTTTCCGAATCTGCCTGTTCATGCCAGTACACAGATGACATTGTGCAGTGAATACGGTGTTAAATTCATGAGAGATCTAGGAGTTACAAGGTGTGTACTTGCCAGGGAACTGTCATTGGATGAGATAAGACGTATACATGAGGTATCGCCTGAGACGGAACTCGAATGTTTTGTGCATGGCGCACTCTGTTACAGCTATTCCGGACAGTGTCTGATGAGTAGTATTTTGGGCGGCAGGTCCGGAAACCGCGGAAGATGCGCGGGACCATGTCGTTTGAATTATGATGTATTTGAAAACGGAAAAAAGATTAACGGCAGAGATGAAGAGTATCCGTTGAGTTTAAAGGACTTGAAGGCAATAAATCTGCTACCGGATCTGATAGAAGCAGGAGTATACTCCTTCAAACTCGAAGGCAGAATGAAAAGCAGTGAGTATGCAGCCGGTGTGGTATCGATATACAGAAAATATATAGACAAATATTTTGAGTGTGGCAGAGAGAAATATCAAGTCTTAAAAGAGGATGACAAAAAGCTTTATTCTCTCGGTAACAGATGTGGATTTACAGAAGGCTATTTCAATGAGAAAAACGGAAGGGACATGGTCACTCTGAAGCGACCGAATCATACCAAGGATGATGAGGAAGATGTAAAAGCAGATGAGAAGAGCACTTTGAAAAAGAATCTCAGCGCGACAGTGTCGGTTTTGAAAGGCGAACCTCTCATGATAACCCTGACCGACGGTGAGATATATCAGACAGAGTGCGGAAATATCGTTGATGAGGCGAAGAGCAAGGCGGTTACAGAGGATGTCATCGCAGACAAGGTCAAAAGCTCCGGGGATGATTTTGTAAATATCGCTAATGCCGAGATTGTACTGGGAGAGAATCTTTTTGTCAGTATGTCGGAACTCAAACAGCTGAGAAGAAAAGCAATCGCAAGCTACAAGAAGACTTTTTTCAAGGAATATAAAAGAACTGATGCCAAGGCTTACGGAAAAGATTTTGTAACTGATAGAAATATCAAAATACAAGATCCAAAGGTGAGCGTATCTGTTTTAAATATAGACCAGCTTAAAGCTTTGGAAGGCGAGAGAGCAGACCGGGTTTATCTCGACTCTTTCATCTTAAATGAGGATACTGAAAAGGTACAAGATATAGTCAGCAGATTGAAAGATGAAGGTAAGGAAATATATTTTTCGCTACCGTTTGATGTGAGAAAAGAATATTTTAATAAATTGGATTTCTTTGTAGATTCATTATCTGCAGACGGATATTTGACCGGAAGCTATGACGGTCTTAGATTTCTCGAAGAAAAGGGTATTTCAAAAGATAGGATTGTTTTGGACCATTCGATATACTCTTTTTCAAATATATCGGTCGTAGCACTTGCTAATTTGGGATACAAGAATCTGACTGTTCCGTATGAACTGAACAGAGGTGAGATCGCACACAGATACAACAACGGCAGTGAAATGCTTATATACGGTCGAATTCCTTTGATGACAAGCGCAGGCTGTATAAACAAGACATACAGAGGTTGCGACAAAAAGGCACATTATTATGGCTTGAAGGACAGATATGGTATAATGTTCCCTGTTAAAAATAACTGTGCTTTTTGTTACAATGTTTTATATAATTCGCGAGCATTAAATCTGTTAAAAGAGATAGATACTTTAAAAGATTTAGGAGTTGCCGCGGTAAGAATGTCCTTTACCACGGAATCCGGTGATGAGATAAAAATGATCTTGAACGGATTCTATGAAGGAAAAGAGGTTAAGGGTGAAGAGGAGTTCACTCTTGGCCATTTTAAAAGAGGAGTGGAGTAATGAGCAGTGTTTTTTGCGAAATATCAAAATATTTGATGATGATTTTATTCGCAGTTTACACATATGAATGTTTTACGGTATTGATGAGCCACAATCAGACTCCGGAGAGACAGCAGAAGATATTCTTCAATCAGAATATTCTTATGTTTATGATTCATCTCGATGCGTTTTTGGTTATATTCGACCAGACGGATGATGTAACAGTGCTGTTGTTTTATCTGGCACAGGTTGTGTTCTTCATTGTAGTTCTCACAAGCTATCGCTTTTTGTATGAGAAATCATCAAGACTTGTCGTCAACAATATGTGTATGTTGATGATGATTGGGTTTATTATCCTTACAAGGCTCTCATATACAAAGGCCATAAGACAGTTTGCCATAGCTGTGACATCAACGGTTTTCTGTCTTCTCATACCTCTTATGATAAGGAAACTTAAGTTCATAAGAAACATGGTATGGCTTTACGGAGTGCTTGGTATACTGTTGCTTTTGTATGTATTTATAACTGCTACAACAAGTTACGGAGCGAAGCTTTCCATCTCGATATTAGGCTACGCATTCCAGCCTTCCGAGTTTGTAAAGATAATATTTGTATTCTTTGTGGCGGGTATGTTCATCAGATCGACTGAACTTCCGAATGTAATCATCACAACGGGATTTGCTATGCTTCATGTTTTAATCCTTGTTATGAGTAAGGATCTCGGAAGTGCATTGATATTCTTTATTGTATATCTTGTCATGATGTTTGTTGCCACACATAAAATTTTGTATTTTGTGTCGCTCCTTGGAGTGGGATCGGTTGCCGCATACCTTGCATATCTGATTTTTTCACATGTTCAGACCCGTGTTATCGCATGGCTTGATCCGGTAAGCGTCATAGATACCGCCGGTTATCAGATATGCCAGTCACTTTTTGCAATAGGAACGGGTGGCTGGTTTGGATCGGGACTGTATCAGGGTATGCCTACGAAGATTCCGGTTGTCGAGGAGGACTTTGTGTTTTCGGCAATCTCTGAGGAGATGGGAGGCATTTTTGCCATATGTCTGATACTTGTTTGCATGAGCGTATTTTTGATGTTCTTGAATATAGCGATGCAGATGAAAAACAGGTTTTACAAGCTTGTTGCCTTAGGCCTTGGCACATGTTACGGTATTCAGGTCTTTATTATGATCGGAGGAGTAATAAAATTCATTCCATCCACAGGTGTCACGCTCCCGTTTATAAGCTATGGAGGAAGTTCTATTTTAAGTACTACAATAATATTTGCCATCATTCAGGGCTTTTATCTGTTTAGAGAAGATGAAGGGGAAATAAATGTTTCAAAAGAAAAAAAAGAAACCTCAAATAAGCGAAGATCTTCAAGATCTCGAAGCAAAGATAATTAATGAGGTCACCGAGGAAGACGTTTTATATAACAATGAACAACCGGAGAAGAAAGAAAAACAAAAGACGAAGACGGTGAGTTTAAACAGGGAGTTTGCTGTGATTACGTATGTTTTCATTGCACTCTTTATCGGACTTATAGCTTATTTTGTCTATTTTCAGCTTGAGATTGCGGATGATTTTATAAACAATTCGCACAATGCCAGACTTTCATCCTTCACCGAGTCGGTGGTTAGAGGTTCTATTTTGACTGCAGACGGAGATGTGCTCGCTGAGACCGTCACCGACAGCGAGGGAAATGAGACAAGGTATTACCCGTACAAGAATTTATTTGCCCATGTTGTCGGATACTCGACGATGGGAACAGCGGGACTTGAAGACAGCGAGAATTATCATCTCTTAAGCTCACATGTAAACTTTGTAGAGAAGGCTGTAAGCGATGTCACCGAGGAGAAGACACCGGGGGACAATGTGGTGACGACATTGGATTATGATATGCAATATGCGGCTTACAATTCTCTGGGTGGTGAGAACGGTGCTGTTATAGCTATAGAGGTTGACACAGGTAAGGTACTTTGTATGGTTTCAAAACCTGATTACGATCCAAACAATCTCGAAGAAAACTGGGAATCAATAGTGGAAGATGCGAATTCCGAGTCGGTGTTGTACAACAGGGCGACGCTTGGAAAATATCCGCCGGGATCGACTTTTAAGATACTTACCGCACTTGAGTATATAAGAGAACATCCAAATGATTATGAGGACTATTCATATTACTGTAGCGGATCGATATCGGACGGTGTAAATAGTTTGAGCTGTTATGACGGTGAAGTGCATGGAACTGTAAATCTGGAGGATTCATTTGCAGAATCTTGTAATACCTCATTCGCAAATATAGGGCTCTCACTTAATCTTACAAAGTATAAAAAGACCTGTGAGGAACTTCTTTTCAACAACAGTCTGCCAACAAACGATTTTTCTGCTGGAACAAGCAGTTTTTCACTGGATTCAAGCTCAGGTACAAGCGTGATAATGGCGACTGCGATTGGACAGGGGGAGACTTTGGTATCACCGCTTCACATGGCCATGATTATTAGTGCTATAGCTAACGACGGAGTACTTATGGAGCCATACCTTGTCGATCATATTGAAAATGCAAACGGTGATGTCGTCTCGGAGGAATCGCCTACGAAATACGGATCGCTCATGACTTCCGAGGAGAGCTCGATACTCAAGCAGTACATGTCTTCTGTTGTACAGAGCGGAACTGGAACAAAGCTTAAAGATCTGAGTTATGATGCATACGGAAAAACCGGAACAGCGGAGTATTCCGACTCCGGAGACAGTCATGCATGGTTTGTCGGTTTTGCCCATCAGGAAGGCAAAAGTGACATAGCAATAGCTGTTGTGGTTGAGGGAGCAGGACTTGGCTCATCATATGCGGTTCCGATTGCGAAGGATGTATTTAACGCATATTACAACTAAAAAGTATTTGTTGTAGATATAATTCAAATAGATTATACTAATTTTATAAAAACTTTCGGCACAGGAGGGATTGCAATGATAGAAGCAACTAGCTGTGGCGGCGTAGTAATATTTAGAGGAAAAATACTGCTGCTATATAAAAACTACCACAACAAATATGAAGGATGGGTTCTCCCGAAGGGTACGGTTGAGGAGAACGAAGAATATAAGGACACAGCCACAAGAGAAGTTTTAGAGGAGACGGGAGCCAAGGCATCAATTATAAAATATATAGGAAAAAGCCAATATAGTTTCAATGTGCCTGATGATGTGGTTGAGAAAGAAGTTCATTGGTATCTTATGATGGGAGACAGCTATTACAGCAAGCCACAGAGGGAAGAATTTTTTGTGGATTCCGGATATTATAAGTATCATGAGGCCTATCATCTTTTGAAGTTCTCAAATGAAAAACAGATTTTGGAAAAAGCATACAATGAGTATCTGGATCTGAAGAGAAGCAACCTTTGGGGAAGCAAAAAATATTTTTAGACGGTAATTATATGAACTGGTATCACGATCTGTATGTCGGAGAGAGTATAAAAGGAAAAGAGAAGAAGATCAAAAGAAAGCTTGAGCGCAATGCAGGCATGATAAATGTTCATGTCATAACGCTCGCTTCAAACGGAGTGGATGTCTTTGATATCATCCCCGCTTGGGAGATCAAGATTTTTAAGAAACACTTCAATGACCTTTTTATTGTCGGAATAGCCGGTGATTTTGATGAGGCGGTTCTTATGACCGGTGATATAGTTATGGAAAAATATAAAGAGACCGGAAGACTTGATACCGGAAAAGTGATTAGGGAGAATTGGGAGTAGGAACATATGCTGGGTGTGATACTCACGATACTTAAAATAGTGGGCATTATCCTGCTTATAGTTTTGGCATTGATCTTGCTGCTTTTAATCTGCATATTGTTTGTACCAATCAGATACAATATCGAAGGCGCAAATGATGAGGAAGACGGGGCAAGAGTAAAAGCAAGAATTACATATCTTTTACATATTTTCGGCGTTATTGTGGAATATCAAGGCAACCTTACCGTTACGGTCAGGATATTCGGTATAAAAGTTTTTTCCTTCGGGGGTGAGTCAGAAGATGAAGAAAAGAAAGTCTCCGAAGAAACTGAAGAAATAATATCCTTAAAAACAGAAGAACCGGCGGAAACCGAAGAAAAGGACAGACCGCAGAAGACGGATGAGATTAAAGCCGACAATAAAAAACCGGATATAAAGAAGGATAACAAAAAACAGAATTCAAAAAAACAGGATAACAAAGAAAAAAATTCCAAAGAAAAAGGAAAGATAAAGGAGATATTATCTTTTATCGGGTCATCGGATACGAAATATTGTATTCATTTTCTTTTTGAGCAGATTTTATATATCTTCAAAGCACTGAAACCAAAGAAGTGTGATATAGATATGAGATTTGGATTTGAAGATCCTTCATATACCGGATGGACCGTGGGAGCGGTATCGATGACTCCGTGGGTCTATAAAAAGAATGTAAAGATCATTCCGGATTTTAACACGGATAAAACATATGCTTACGGTACTTTTAAATTGAAAGGTGCCTTTGCCATGATAACTATTCTTATAGTTGTGCTTAGAGGCTTATTTGACAAGACTGTGAGAAGGTTTGTTTTGAATGTAATCAAAATGCTTTAGTATTTTGCATAGGAGGAAGTAAAAGATGGAGAACAAAGAGAACAATTTTAATGAAACCATCCAGTCACTTTTTAAGGGGATGGACAGCTTTATTACCACAAAAACCGTTGTCGGTGAAGCTATCAATGTGGGAGATACCATTATACTCCCTCTAGTAGATGTTACTTTCGGAGTCGGTGCCGGAGTATTCACCGAGGACAAGAAGAACAATGGTGGAGGTGGCCTCGGCGGAAAGCTTCAGCCAAGTGCGGTTCTTGTTATATCAAACGGAACTACAAAGCTTGTAAATGTAAAGAATCAGGACGGTCTTACAAAGGTGCTTGATATGGTTCCTGATTTTGTAAATAAGTTTTCCGATATGATGGGTGGAAGTGACGAGGATCCTATCATACTTGAGAAAGAGGAGACTGAAGAAGAGTAGAAGTAAGATTTAAAAAGGCGGCCGATATTTTTCGACCGCCCCTTTTTTGTTAAAGACAATAAAAAAAGAGTTGCAATGCAACTCTTAATTTATTCTATTAAGCTCTTTCAACCTTGCCGCTCTTTAAGCATGTTGTACATACATACATTCTCTTAGGTACGCCGTTAACTTTGCAACGAACTGACTTAATGTTTGACTTCCAAATTCTATTTGATCTTCTGTGAGAATGGCTGACATTGTTTCCGAAATGAACTCCCTTACCACAAACTGCACATTTTGCCATGGTTTCTACACCTCCTCATATTAGATTTCACCTATATAACCCATAGGCTCACAACATGATGATATTATCAGATA
>JAILHT010000104.1 GCA_024695665.1 Lachnospiraceae bacterium | reverse complement strand
AAATTGTGGATTTTCTTTGCGGTGGAACTGTTCGCCTTCTTTACAGTGATAGTCTTTGTCGATGCGGCATAGACTGTATCAGAACTTTCTATCACTGAAACCGGCGCATTTAATCCGTTTTGACCGACAATGACAAATGGTGTGGCAGGAACTACGCCTGTAAAAACCATGGCAAAAATCATAAATGATATAAATGCCTTGCTAAAAAACCCCCTGATTTTCATTTTCTCCCCTCCGTAACCTGATTAATTGAAGTCTTTTGCGTTAAAGTTTTTCTTTTTTGGTGCTCCAGGTATGCCTGCCAGATACAGCTTATACCTTTTCTTCTCAGTCGACAGTGCCTGCACCGCAGCTTCTGAGTATACATCAAGCGAAACTGCCGGTCCTATTCCATAATCAAACGGTATCCAAAGTGTTTTTCCTTTTGAGTTTTTGACCTTCACCACCGTCCAGGCGTGGCTTATGGTCCAGTTTCTTCTCATATAATTAGTGATTCCTATCTCAGAGAAAACTACAGACTCCATATAGGCATAATCCTGACACACTCCGCGCACATCGCTGTTGTATAAGTTCTTAAATGCCACCCATCCGGAACCGGTTTTTGATTCATCGAAACTGTATTCCATGCCAAACGGAGGCCTGTATCCCTGATGGCATCCAAAATAATCACTGGCATCGATAACCCATATTTTCATCGCGTCACTTAAGTCGGCGAAATTCTTTGCCTTAAAAAGAATCTCCTGTTTATCAACCATGGTAAGCTTAAAAGCCTTTTTCGGTTTTTTAAACCCTTGCAGCGCATTGCCTACATATGCCTCATCCGCGGAAAAATATAAATACCACAAATTGTTCATATCCACGCGCGGACCAAACACATCATTTTTCCACTCCTTGTAGCTTTTAAGATTTATGATGATGGTGCCGTCTTCCGCTTCATCTGCAGACTTTACAAGTGATATTAGTGATTCCCTAAGCGCTGTGTGCGCCTGAAAGACTCCCTTTACCACCTTCACAATATCGCAGCTTCTCTTATCTCCGCCTTTTACCTTAAAAGGAACGTCGCGCTCACTCATCTCAAGATTGTATGACTGAAAGGTCTTAGCCGGATATGCCTTTGCAAATCTCACGCACATGTCGTACATGATTCGATGTTTTCTCGTCGATTCATCCGGATATTTTTTTATGTCATGGCTTATGGCTTTAGTAACCTTCGCGGGAAGGGAATCGTATTGCCCTCTCACTGTCTTATAAAGCTTTTTTATAAACTTGTTTGCGTACTTGTATTCTTTTGCATCGTCCGTGGTCACCTTATAATATGTATATCCGCCACGCTCGCCGGTTTTTTTTGCGCCAAAGAGCACCGCCTGTCCGTTTGCCTTTTGAACTTTCTTTTCAAGTTTTATAAGAAGCTTTTTAGACTTGGCAGGATTGCCCTTCACCTTGAGTGTTACAGCTTTTCCGCCTATGATTGCATTGTGAAGCTTTTTTGCCGTGCTCTCATTTGCTTTCTTTATGGTAATGGTTTTGCCAGCTGCATAAACTGTCTCTATGCCTGCAACGCTCCCCATGAACGCGACATTTTGAAGCGGTGATACAACAAATACCGCCGCCAAAAGTAATGCTGTTATTGTTCTCTTTAACCTTTTCATTTTCCCCTAATTCCCAACCTGTTTATTTTAAAAATATTTCACGTCTCTCCTTTTAGATGCTCCATTATAATCTCATAGTTTTCTGCTCTGTGCGGAAACAGACAATCTGAACAGTCCTTTATCTTTCTCCCATCGGCTGTTGTGATATATTTTTTGTTTCCGGGACAATCTTCAAATCTGTACATAGGACAATAGCAAAACATGCAGTTGAAATTCTCCGTGTCTTTTGTCGCATGGCATGGGAAGTATTCACATTCTTTGTTGCAGAAAAATCTGCTGCTGTTTTTCATGTTGTCTCCTCAAATACAAATACTGTTAATATTTTTTCATAAAACTCAATCATTTTAAATATACATTACGATTGAATTAAACACAATGTTATTATCATAGCTACTATTCACGGTTAATCAGAAAGCAAGTGTCCTCAAAGGACGCTTGCGTACTATTGAGGGCACTTGCTTTTTGATGTAGCCATGTAGGCTGTTCTAAAACAAATAAGCAGCCTGCCGATGCAATCGGCGGTAAAGCACGGTACGTGCGTGGCTGCGCATATAGTTTTAGAACAACCGTGAATAATAACGATGAAAAAGGGGCCATCTTTAATGACGGCCCCTAAAATTAGAGTTATTTTTATTCAACTGTGATGTATGTATCAAGTCCTTCAAACTGATCGAGATAGCTGTCGGCATCCTCGTATTGGTTTGACTGAAGGATAATATTTACAGTGTTGCATACACATCTCTTCATTTCTCTGATATCAAGAGAACCGTCCTCAAGTGACTTTCTGATGTTCTCATGATCGTCTGCTGTACCAGGCATGGTCATGTCGTTTCCTGCCTTTAAGCATCCTGAGGCTGTTGAGATACCTGCTATTGAATGGTTTGTTGTTCCCCAGTCAGTCATGATTGCGCCTGCGAATCCCCACTCATCTCTTGCAGCCTTTGTACATGTGTCATAGCAGTTTGCTGCGTGAACACCGTTTATCTGGTTGTAAGATGTCATGATAGACATTGGCTGTGAATCCTTGATACAGATTTCGAAGCCCTTGAGGTAGATTTCACGGAGTGCTCTCTCATTTATGATAGAGTCCACGCCCATTCTGTTGTCCTCAGAGTTGTTTGTTGCATAATGCTTGATTGTTGTACCTGTTCCGGCTTTTCTCTGAACACCGATTGTCATAGCTGCTGCGATTATACCTGAAACTACAGGGTCCTCTGAATAGTACTCGAAGTTTCTTCCGCAGAGTGGATTTCTGTGGATGTTCATACCAGGTGCAAGCCAGAGTGTGGTTTCAAACATATTCATTTCGTCACCGATCATCTCTCCGACTTCCTTTATAAGCTCGGCATCAAATGTCTGAGCAAGAAGTGTTCCTACAGGGATGGCTGTACAATACTGATAATATGTAACGTCTCCATCTGCTTCCTTGGTTCTTGAGAAGAATCCTCCCTCAAGTGAATCCATGAAGTCCTGTCTGACAACCTTGCCGTCTTTTACATTGTATTTTCTGTTGAGACGAAGTCCTGCAGGTCCGTCTGTAAGAACGATGCTTGCCACGCCAAGGTCTTCTGCTGCTAGTGTGGTCTCAGCTGCTGCTCCCGGAACTGTCTGTCCTGCTGCTCCGACTACACTTCCCTGTCCCATGGATGGCTCTCCTGTAGAGAGTGCGATGAGCTGGTCAAGAGACATCTTGTTTACGATTTCTCCGGCTTCTCCAGGAAGCTCATCTGTAAGAGCCTGATATTTAACTACATCTTTTACGATGTCGCTTGCGCTAATGTCAGCTTTGAGGAGTCCTGCTGCCTCTTCTACCGCCTTCTCATATCTTGCATTTACCTTTGCAGCATCTGCCTCAATCTCTGTAAGTGGCTGCTTTCTCTCGCAGATGTGCTCAAGTTCTACCATTGTAGCATCTGCATCAAGCTTTATGCTTCCCGCAACCTTTGCAGAGCAAAGTGAATTTCCAACCCAGATTACATAATCTCCGCCTGCAAGTACATAGCTTGCGCTCTCCTCATCGAATGAAGCAAGTCCATATACAGGGAAAGTAATCTTGAGTGTCTGGCTCTCTCCCGGAGCGAGCACCTTTGTCTTTGCAAATGCTGTGAGTCTTCTGAACTCTTTAGCAAGCTTGCCCTGTGGTGCTGATGCATATATCTGAACTACTTCTTTTCCTGAGAATATATTTCCTGTGTTCTTTACTTCTACGCTTACTGATACTGTAGGATTCTTTGTTCCCTTTCCTGAAACAGAAAGTAACTTTGCACACATCTCAAATGATGTATATGAGAGTCCGTATCCGAATGCATATCTTACAGGAACCTCAAATGTATCGAAATAACGATATCCCACATAGATACCATCAATATACTCTTCTTTTGTGAGGTCGCCGTTCATGTGGCTGAATGTCTTTGCTGACGGATAATCTTCATAGCGAAGCGGCCATGTGTCTGTCATCTTTCCTGATGGTGTAACGTCTCCTGAGATAACGTCCGCAAAAGCATTTCCACCTTCCTGTCCTGCCTGAACATACTGAAGGATAGCGCCGATGTTCTTGATCTCATCTGTGAAGCCAAGGTCTACAAGTCCGCCTGAGTTGATAACAAGAAGAACTTCCTTGTGGCTCTCAGAAACCTGCTTTAAGATAGCAAACTCATCATCTGTTATATAATAATCGCCCTTTACAGGCTTTCTGTCTGCGCCTTCTCCGGCAACTCTTGAAAGAACGAAAACTCCAAGATCAGCTCCGTCATTTTTAACAGCTTCAACATCGAGTTTGTCACCTGCAGGTGCCTCAAATGCATGTTTACTGTATGCTTCAAAGAAATGCTTTCCTGCATCTACATCTTTCCAGATGAGCTCTCTCCATGCATTTCTCTTTGCCTCATAATCTTTTTCGAAGCTCTCGCACCATGCTTTGCTGGTCACTTCATAGCCTGCGTTCTCAAGTCCTTTAAGGATGTTTACACAATCTCTCTCGTTTACATCTCCTGAACCTGTACCGCCCTTGATTGTCTTTACTGCACCTGAGCCGTAGAGACCAACTTTGCTTCCTTTTGCTACAGGAAGAACCCCGTCATTTTTAAGGAGAACAAATCATTCAGCTGCAGCTCTTCTCGCGATAGCTCTGTGTTTTATCTCTCTCTCAGTAACCTCGGTAGTTGTCTGTCCGACAAAACCGCGCTTTCTGTACTTTTTCATTTGTTTACCTCCATATACTTACTTTGCATGTAAGATACATTATATTTTTTTGAACCTTCTCTAATACCTTTTTTCCTAACCAAAAATATAACAATTCTCTTTTACTATGAGATATTGCACGCCTTACCCACTGAGATAAAGTCTTCAAGCACAGCCCTTAAATCTGTACCTTCCTCCGCCTCCCAGTTTCTCACTCCTTCAACCATATAAGTGGTCTTCTTTTCATCCACTTTTGTCTCTTTGTAATAATCCTTGTAAAACAGTCCGAGCGAAACCTTCGTATCCCTTTTTATCCCCTTGCACTCAGCCAAAGTGCATCCCGGAAAAGACGTGGTCAACGTCACCTTTTACAATATTTAAAAGTCCCTCCGATTCTATGCCGTCGTCATTTGTCAAAAGTATTCTTTTCATATAATTCCTCTTTAGTCTATTTAAGTAAATAAGCTATGCCTTTTGCCATACGCCAAGCCGCATCTTTAAAATGGTTTCCCTCATTCAGTTCATAAAAGCTATCTATATTGCTTTCCTTAAAATGCTCATACAGGGTTCTCGTGTTTTCCTCCACCTTTTTGAGGCTCTCGTTTCTTGTCACAGCCTCCCTGTCGCCCACAGAAAGATAGATTTTCTCAGGCTTTTTTAAAGATTTATTTTTCAGGGCATATTCCAAAAAATCCGGATACCACATCGATCCCGAGGCGCTTGCCACGCCGGAAAAAATGTCTGTTTTATACAGGCTGTAGACAGCAAACAATCCTCCCAAAGAATATCCCGAAATATATGTTTTCTTCGGATTCAGGTTGTATTCCTTTATGATTTCGGGGATTGCCTGCTTAGTAAGAAAACTTATATACTTATCCGCTTCTCCCTTGAAATCCGGATTGTTTTTGTAAATGGCTTTCGCCGGCCAAGGTGTCATCTCCCTATCCCAGTCCACCTTCCCTATGACAGCAAAAGAAAAATCTTTATCGGTAAGATTCTTTACCTCGTCATATATTTCTCCGCCGTCGCCCTC
>JAILHT010000094.1 GCA_024695665.1 Lachnospiraceae bacterium | reverse complement strand
CTTTCCGTCGGCATCATCGTCATCGAGCTGTCCGACAAGCACTCGCTTATAAAGGTCTATCGCATCCTTCGGCGTACCTTCGTAGAGTTTTTCTCCTTTGTTCAAAAGGATTGCCCTGTCGCAGTATTTGCTGATGCTTCCAAGGTCGTGGCTTACGAAAAGTATTGTTTTTCTCTGTTTTTTGAACTCTTCGAATTTGTGATAGCATTTCGACTGGAAGAATACGTCTCCGACGGACAGTGCCTCGTCGACTATGAGTATCTCCGGATCGATGTTTATCGCCACCGCAAATGCGAGTCTTACGAACATTCCGCTCGAGTATGTTTTTACCGGCTGATTTACGAAGTCTCCGATGTCGGCGAACTCAAGGATATCGTCCAGTCTCTCGTCGATCTCTTCCTTCGTAAATCCGATCATGGTTCCGTTTAAGTACACGTTCTCTATTCCTGTGTACTCCATGTTGAATCCGGCTCCAAGTTCAAGGAGCGCTGAGATTCTTCCGTCCACCTCGACCGATCCTCCCGTAGGATTCAGAACTCCTGTGATGATCTTTAGGATAGTGGATTTTCCGGATCCGTTGGTTCCGATGATTCCCACTGTCTCGCCTCGTTTTATCTCGAAGCTTAGTTCATCAAGTGCGAAGTGCTCTCTGT
The DNA here is from genome assembly GCA_024695665.1 of Lachnospiraceae bacterium. GTDB lineage: Bacteria > Bacillota > Clostridia > Lachnospirales > Lachnospiraceae > JAILHT01. The sequence goes on along the minus strand of JAILHT010000094.1, from coordinate 12,376 downwards.
AGTTTTTGTTCTTTTTGATGTTTAACGCGTCGAAAAGTCTGTCTCTGTGTCTGTCATAGAGTTTGTAGACTTTGCTGACGTGATCTACTTTTATTGCAATGTCTTCCATATGAATTCCTGATTAAAGAGTGGGGTAATAATAAGTCCAAGGGCATCTCGAATCCGCTTCGCTCCTTCTCGATGTTGGACAGTCGTATAAGTAAACGTTACTATTCACGGCTATTCAAAATGCATGCGCAACCTCGCACTAACGCGCTTACCGCCACTTTCGTGGCAGGTTGCTTATGCATTTTAGAACAGCCTACACAGCCTTGGAAGAAATCAATCAACCACTTTAGTACGCAAGCGTCCCAGTGCTTGTATTTAACAACAAGTCCAAGGGCATCTCGAATCCGCTTCGCTTCTTCTCGATGTTGGACAGTCGTCCAACACGTCCAATTAAAAACCAGCTCACATGCAAGCAAGCTTGCTGTAATCTGTTTTTAATTGTACTACCCTTGGACTTGGTGTTACAGCATGTCTGCGAAGTGCATTTTGGTTTTCTTGAACAGCCATGTTCCGAGCCAGAGGAATATGAGTGTGAAGGCCCAGAAGTATAGTGTCAGTCCCGGTTTTTCCCAGAACCACTGTTTGTAGATCAAGGCGTCTCTGTAGCCTTCAACCACGTAGAACAGCGGGTTCAGTTTGAGTATCGTGCAAAGCAGTTGATTGTCTGCAAAGCTGTTGATGCTCCACATGATTGGTGTGGCCCACACTCCGACCTGTAGCACGATGTTTATTACCTGCAGCATATCTCTGAAGAACACCACTATTGCGGCGCAGAAATACGATATTCCGGTCACAAGCATGAACACGCAAAACGAGTAGTATACTATCTGCAGCGTGTACAGTGACGGATAAAATTTGTAACATATATTAAGTATGATACCGAATCCGATAAAGAATATATGTGTATATATTCCTGAAAGTATCTTCACTATCGGAAGTATGTTTATATTGAAAACAACTTTTTTTACCAGATAACTGTAATCAAGCAGTGCTCTGCTTCCTCCGTTTAGGGAGTCCGAGAAGAAGAACCATGGTATCATTCCCGACAAGAGCCAGATGACAAAAGGCACATCTATCGTCTCGTTCAGTTTTACTCCGTTTGCCTTGAGTCCTTTCTGGAAGACAAACCAGTATACGAAGACCGTGACGATCGGCTGGACGAAGCCCCATACCACTCCAAGGTATGATCCGGCAAATTTTGTTTTAAAATCATTTTTCGAAAGACGACCGATGAGTTTCAAGTTTGCCTTGAGCGAGTTCTCCTGCTCTGCGCCTCTTGCAATTCTCACCGGCCCTGTATTCTTACCAGACACTAAATATGTCTCCTTGTATTTATAGATTATTCTGCCTTAATGCATTTTCCATTCTTCGCAACATAGTCTGAGAGTCCGCCCCATACCTTATCCTTGTCGGAGAGTGTAAGGTCAGCCTCGGTCATTCCTTCAGGCATCGGCCAATCGATTCCTATCTCAGCATCTTTCCAGAGAAGTCCGCCCTCATCATTTGGATGATAAAAATCCGTTACCTTGTAGCAGAACTCTGCATAATCAGAAAGTACAATAAATCCGTGAGCAAATCCCTTCGGTATGAAGAACTGCTTCTTGTTCTCGGCTGAGAGTGTCACTCCAAACCATTTTCCGAATGTCTTAGATCCTTCACGAAGGTCTACAGCAACGTCGAATACTTCTCCATTTACAACACGGACGAGTTTGTCCTGTGGGAAGTTGATCTGGAAGTGGAGTCCTCTCAAGACTCCCTTCTTTGATGCAGACTGGTTGTCCTGCACGAAGGTGCTGTCGATTCCTGCTGCAGCAAAATCATTGTAGTTGTATGTCTCCATAAAATATCCGCGCGCATCTCCAAAAACCTGAGGCTCTATAACCTTGAGTCCTTCAATGCCGTTGCAGTTGTCTGTGACTGTTATTTTTCCCATTTTTTCGTACCTCTTTTTAAAGTCCTTCTACTATCTCCATGAGATATTTGCCGTACTCTGTCTTGAGAAGCGGCTGTGCAAGCTTCTCGAGCTGTGCCTTGTCGATAAAACCTCTCTTGTATGCAATCTCCTCGATACAGGAAATATAAAGTCCCTGTCTCTTCTGGAATGCGGAAACAAAGTCTGCTGCTGCGAGAAGCATGTCATGGTTTCCTGTGTCAAGCCATGCAAATCCTCTTCCGAGTGTCTCTACAGAGAGTACACCTTTCTCAAGGTAAGCATTGTTTACAGATGTTATCTCTATCTCGCCTCTTGCGGATGGTTTTACATTCTTTGCGATCTCAACAACGGAGTTGTCATAGAAGTAAAGTCCCGGAACCGCATAGTTGCTCTTTGGTTTCTCAGGCTTCTCCTCTATTGAAAGTGCTTTTCCGTTCTCATCGAACTCTACAACACCGTACTCTCTCGGATCTCTTACGTAGTATCCGAAGATTGTTGCTCCGCCTTCTTTTTCTGTTCTCTCGGCAGCGCTCTTCAGGACTTTCGAGAAGCTCTGTCCATAGAATATATTGTCTCCGAGAACAAGTGCACATGCATCTTTTCCGATGAATTTTTCACCGATGATAAATGCGTCAGCAAGTCCTCTCGGCTCTTCCTGTACTGCGTACTCGAATCTCATTCCGAGCTGCTCTCCCGTACCGAAAAGTTCCTCAAATACAGGCAGATCTCTCGGTGTTGAGATGATAAGAACCTCACGGATTCCCGCAAGCATAAGTGTTGAAAGCGGATAATAGATCATCGGCTTATCGTATACAGGCATAATCTGTTTGCTCACTGCCTTTGTCAACGGATATAATCTTGTACCGGATCCACCGGCCAATATGATTCCCTTCATTTGTGCACCTCTCTTTTATACGTAAAGCAACATGCTTTTATCTGTTGTTGTACATTGACTCGTAGTATTTCTGATAATCTCCGGATGTGACATTCTTCATCCAGTCTTCATGCTCGAAGAACCATGCTATAGTCTTCTTGATTCCCTCTGCGAACATTGTCTCAGGCTCCCAGCCAATCTCAGCCTTGATTTTGTCAGGTGCGATAGCATATCTGATGTCATGTCCTTTTCTGTCTTCTACATATGTGATGAGGTCCTCTGAAACGTTTGCTCTTCTAGGATCGTTCTCAGGGAGCATCTCCTTTAATGTATCGAGGATGATATGGATGATCTCGATATTTCTCTTCTCGTTGTGACCACCGATGTTGTAGGTCTCTCCGAGTTTTCCTTTCTCCTGAACCATGTCGATTCCCTTTGCGTGGTCATCAACATAGAGCCAGTCTCTTATATTCATTCCGTTTCCGTATACAGGAAGCTTCTTTCCCTGAAGTGCGTTGTTTATGATAAGCGGGATAAGCTTCTCCGGGAACTGGTATGGTCCGTAGTTGTTTGAGCAGTTCGTGATGTTTGCCGGGAACTTGTATGTATCGATATAAGCTTTTACGAGCATATCGGAACTTGCCTTACTTGCAGAATATGGGCTGTGCGGTGAGTAAGGAGTTGTCTCATAGAAGTAGCTTGTTCCGTCATCAGGAAGTGATCCGTATACTTCGTCTGTTGAAACATGGAGGAACTTCTTTCCCTCTTTGAAGCTTCCGTCAGGGAGCTCCCATGCTGCCTTTGCACAGTTTAACATTACGGCTGTTCCGAGTACGTTTGTCTTTACAAAAACTTCAGGGTTCTTGATACTTCTGTCAACGTGGCTCTCTGCTGCGAAATGTACGACTCTGTCGATGTCGTTCTCGTCAAATATTTTCTGAATAGCATCCTTATCTGTGATATCTGCGCGGATGAATGTGTAGTTGTCTCTGTCCTCGATATCCTTGAGGTTCTCAAGATTTCCTGCGTAGGTAAGAACATCGACATTGATAATACGAATCTCATTATCATATTTTCTGAACATGTAATGAATGTAGTTTGATCCGATAAATCCGGCTCCGCCTGTTACCAAATAAGTTCTCATTTTGCTTCTCCTTTTTTTCTCAATCTTTATACTTTTAACATTATCTTTTTCAAAACCTATGCATTATATCACCCTTTAATGGCTAATGCAAATTTACTGTTTTATCAGCCTGCGTGAATGAACAGTTTCAAATATACCCAGGCCAGCACGTTTCTTATCTTCCTTATAAGAACGGAGAGTTCAACCTCCGAATCTGTAAGCCTCAAGGTCTTTTGATATTTGTTTAAGAGCATCCGGTGTTCTGCAACGTAAGCCTTCGTCTTGTCGCCGGCTATGACCTGTCCGGTGTTCGAATCGTTTCTTATTCTGAAATGATTCAAATTTTCATGGATGATAAATATATCACCCTCACATGCGAATCGCATATAGAATTCGTAGTCTAATATGTAGACAAAATCCGTATCGAATCCACCGAGCCTCTCATAATCGCTTCTCTTGAAAAGATTTGCAAGCGGTGCTCCGAAGAGGTCCGCCACGAAAAATCCTTTTCGGCTTATCTCTTTTCCGTCGACTCTTCCGCTCTCAGAGTATCTCTTGTAGGTGCCCTTAGGCGCTCCGTTCATATCAACTCTCAAGGTGTCCGACTCGACAAGTACGACATCCGGATTCTCAAGAAATGCTTTCACTTCTTTTTCTATACATTCCGGGACAAGCATGTCATCGGCACATACGAGCTTTATGTACTCACCGGTGCAGAGGGAAAGGCATCTGTTCCAGTTCCCGCTCATTCCGAGGTTTTTCTCGTTGTGGTAAAGCTTGATTCTGTCATCTTTTATCGACTCGATCACTTTTGCCGTGTCATCCGTCGAATTGTCATTTACTATTACAAGTTCAATATTTTTATAGGTCTGATTCAATATGGAATCTATTGTCTCTTTTATGTATCCGGCATTGTTATATGCCGGTATACAAATGCTGACCAAAGGTTGTGACATAATTCTCTCCAAAAAATCTTATTTAAGTGTAGGAATATATTCTGTGAGAGCTTCTTTCCACTCTTTCATCTTGAAATCGGTGGTGAGTCTCAACATATATTTGTCGAGCACGGAGTATGCCGGTCTCTTTGCAGGTGTAGGATACTCGTCTGTTGTGAGATGGTTTACCTTCACATTCATGCCCTTCTGCTTAAAGATCTCCTCGGCAAAATCTGCCCAACTGCACTCGCCTTCACAGGTTGCATGGAAGATTCCGAAGTTGTCTGTAGGCTCAAGATAGTGGATGAGTCTTGCAAGCTCGGATGCGCTTGTCGGTGATCCGAACTGGTCGCTTACAACTCCGACCTCGTCTCTCTCCGATCCAAGTTTTATCATTGTCTTTACGAAGTTGTTTCCGTCTCCGTAAAGCCATGCTGTACGAAGGATGAAATATCTGTCAGAGAACATCTGTACAAATCTCTCACCTTCGAGTTTTGTCTTTCCGTATGCGCTCTGTGGTCCGACAGGGTCAAACTCTGTGAGAGGTGTTGTTCCCTCATCTCCGCTGAAGACGTAGTCTGTTGACACCTGAACAACCTTTGCGTTTGTCTGCTTTGCCGCGATGCAAAGATTTCTTGGTCCTATCGCATTTATCTTGTATGCGAGTTCCCACTGTGTCTCGCATGCGTTTACATTCGTGTGAGCTGCGCAGTTGATGATGACATCGATGTTGTTCTCTTTGACTGTCTTCTCAACTTCCTCAAGGTTTGTGATATCGAGCGATATGTATCCGTCCCCTGATACAACATCTGTGAGGACGAGCTTTACATCATCATTTGCATATTCCTTCTGAATCGCTCTTCCGAGCTGTCCGTTACAGCCCGTAACCAAAATATTTCTGCTCATTTAAGTGCTCCTTTTCTTTTTCAACTGTCTGTTTATAAACCAATAATCCGCATTTTACTGCAGTTTTTTCTTACTCAAGGTACTCCTGAAGAACTATGAGCATGTCGTAGAATACCATTCCGTACATGCTGACTGCGATGACCGCAAAATATTTGCTCAAATCTCTTTCTATGGCAACCATTCTGCTTCTGAACAAGAGCATTCCCGCCGGCAAAAGCGGAAGGAAATATCTCGCCTGAATTCCCCATATGTAGCTGGCGTCCTTAGGCGTCCAATCCAAAAACATCGATGCGAATATGAGTCCCATGGAGATTCCGCAGAGAAGCACAATCGCAACCTTCTCCGGTATTCCAATCATGGCCTCATCCTCGTGATTTTTCACTGGGACCAGGGATACAAGTATCATAAAGGACATTATGATAGGTACCCATGAGGTGACATTGATTTCAAGCCATCCGAGTGTTGTTCCAAACATCGAAAGTATCCACTGACATCCGTCGTCGACTATCGATCTTACTGCAGGAACAATAAATACCCAAATATTTGAAAGCACATCCGAAACCGTGTAAGCCTCGGCGTCCATGTAGGAGAGTGTCGTGCTCTCAGTTCCCGTAGGAGCCAAAACATAAAATACATAACCTAATGTACATATTATCCATGCGGCGCCCGTGATTCCTACTATGAGAAACTTTCCGATTACGGTCTTTTTTCTGTCTCCGAATCTCTCCCTCGGAATAAAAAGTGCCAGAAGGACAAGTGGCATATAGCATCCGCCCTTGCAGACAGCGAGGATAAGACATGAATATATAAGGAAGAATATCTCCCTCTTCAATATCTTCTCATCCTTGTAATATATCCACTTCAAAAGCACTGCTATGAGCACGCATACCGCTTCTATTATCATTCCGTCATACGAGTACGAGCAGCACTGCTGTATCGTCATCGGGAATATCGCTATCATAAAGAATGCCGCCTTTGCGACCGGCACTGTCTTTATCGCAAAATACATCATGGCGAGGTAGAAAAGTATCGCAACTCCTCTTCCCGCAAACCATACAAGGTATCCGTTGAGTCCCATCGCTCTCGCGATAAAGATTCCTATGACTCCCGGCAGATATGCAAGAGTTGTCGCATGCATGTAGGTGTGACTCTTTATGCCACTTCCCTCTACTCTTCCGGTGTCTGTTATATGTTCTTTTATCTCATCAAGCTCAAGCATCGTAGGCGTCTTCTCAAAGGTATCTAAGGCATTGAGATCCTCCTCGTATACAAAAGCCGTATCATTCTCTTCCGTGTCCAGTCCATAGAAGGCGTTCACCCTCTCGTAGGACTCAAGCATATGGTCTATCTCATCGGGAACCGACTCCGGCGGAAGAAGTACCAAAAAGATAAGTGCAAATGCAAGTCCGACCGGCAAAAATACATTTTGAAGTTTTATATCGGTTAATGCGAGCGTCCAAAATGTCCATGCGACTGCCGCAAACAGAAGGAAGGCTCCTATCTTGAAAAGATATATCCAGTATGTTAGCTGTCTGTCTGCCCCTCTTAATGCAACGACAAGATCATCCGCCTCCTCGCCGTTTATAACAGCAAGTGATGCGCCCTCATTGTCATCCGAGTCTCCCATCGCAAAATATATCTCGTCCTCGCCCATCTCTTCTACCGTCACTCTGTAGGTGAGTTCACGGTTCATAAATCCTCCGGCAAGTCCCTCAGGGTAGCTCACCATTATGAGCTGCCTGTTGTCCAGATTTTTTGTGGAATATTCCGCCTCGGAGATAACCTCTCCTGTTGCATCATCTATGAGTTCAACGAGAAGTGTTCCCTCGTTCGTCTCATCCTCATCGAGATATACTCTCGCTCCGACCGACAAAAAACAGTCCTCTGTATATGTGAAGGTCTGCTCTATGACATCGCCCTCCGAAAGAAGATACTCACGGTCGAGCTTTATGGTTTTCTCCTCATCACCGTCCATGTAAGTCTCTTTGTATGTGGAAGACTCAAGGAGGGTAAAAAGATGCGGATATGCCATTCTGTCTTCTATAGAGACAAGATATGTCACGTGATATCCCACCGCAAATATTATGCAAAATATGAGAAACCATATTATATGTTTTAACTTTGGTTTTCTTATGACAGGTCTCATCCTTCCATACCGCTTTCTATCAGTTTTGTGACGGCCTCCAAAGCTTCTACTTCATCCGGTCCCTCACAGACTATCTCAATCTCATCTCCCCACTTTACGCAGGCTGCCAAAACGCTCAAAACGCTCTTTGCATTTGCGGTCACATTTCCTTTGCTGTTGAATGAAACATGGCTGTCAAAACGCATGGCTTCATTGCACAACAAACCTGCGGGTCTAAGATGCAGACCCGTAGGATTTATGATCGTAACTTTTTTGCTTACCATATCTTTCCTCTTTATCAGTTTCTTATTTATTGAGCGTAACCTTAAGTTCCGCCTCTGCGGGCTCATCCACGGTGTATATCTCATCATCATATTCGAAGTAGACATCCACATCATGGGTTCCCACTGTAAGTCCGGAGGCATCTGCAATTCCTTTTATATCCTCCGCAACGATATTGTCTATGTCTTCCTGTGCTCCGGTGAACTTCACCTCAACCTCCGCAGAGGTAAAATCTGCATTGTAGCTTGCGCCGAGATTCTCGACCGTTATATTGTCCGTCGGAACTGCAACTGTGACTGTCACAAGCTCCTCGAGCGAAATGTCCACTGTAATATTTGCATCCTCGCTGTTTACAAGCGCTATTCCGTCAGGCAGATCGTTTGTGATATCGAGATATGCAGTGACTGTGCCTGTTGCACCGGCAAGTTCCACATCATCATCCTCCACGGTGACGGCTATCTCAGAGACTTTCTTTAAGGTTTTTGCCTCTCCTTTTACCGTTAGAGTCTGCGGCGTGTAAGCGATATCCGAGATGAAATATCCATCGTCAGGCTCCGCCGAAACGCTTACTTTGAGGTCCACCTCTTTAGTATTTAGTATTGTGACTCCCACAAGAATATTCGAGACATTCAATGTGAGATTTGTCGTATCTACAACTGCATCATTCTCATCGTAAAGAACAGGAACCACGGAATCTGACATATCGGACGATATGTCAGAGACATCAACCGTAGCGACAACCTTGCTTATGCTTTCAACCGCCGACTCAGGTCCTGTGACTCTAAGGATACTTGGGCTGACTGATGTCTCTCCCAGCGCATATCCTTCAGCGACTTCTCCCGTAGTCTGCACGGTGACAACAAACGGCTTCGATACAAGATCCTCAACCGTAAGTGTGAGATATCTGGACTTGCTGTTTACGGAGACATAGCTTGAGTATGTCTGAACCGTTATGTCTATCGGGACCTTGTTCTCGTCATCTATATTCTGAAGATCTGCAACCGCTTTAAAATCGGATCCGCTCATTTTTTCAAGGTATGATCTCTTTCCGCTGACAGAAAACGTAACCGTCTTTCCATCCTCCGGAACGGCGTACCACTTGCCCTGGTCCGTGAGGTAACTCGCATTCTCGATAGTGACGCTCGCTGTGAAATTCCTTGTTATCTTCGGGTCATCTACATTGACGACTATCATCCAGATTGCGATCGATATAAGAAGCGCCAAAAGCTTCAATCCGAAGTTGTTTGTTATAAGTCTGACCGGTTTAATTGGCATTCTTATTCCTCCTTCGAAACAGTCCTTTGTGCGCATTGTCATTCTCGTTCTCTATGAGTCTCTCAAGTTCGGACTTTAAGTTCTCCGGCGAGAGGTTTCTTAAAATGCTTCCCTCGTATGCCAAAGATACGGCTCCGGTCTCCTCGGACACAACAACAGTGAGCGAATCGGTGACTTCACTTATTCCTATAGCTGCTCTGTGTCTTGTTCCGAGTTCCTTGCTGAGATTCATATTGTCGGAAAGTGGCAGATAACACGTAGCTGAAGTGATTCTGTCTCCCTGCACAATAACAGCGCCGTCATGAAGCGGCGTGTTTTTCTCAAATATATTGATAATGAGCTGTGATGTAACTTTTGCATCAACCACGATGCCCGTTCTCTCATAATCGTTTAACGAGCCCTTATTTTTTATGACTATAAGCGCTCCGGTTTTTACCTTGCCCATGGCAAAGCAGGCTCTTGTTATCTCGTCTATCGTCTTCTCGTTGAACTTTCCTTCTTCCTGCAGTCTCACAGGTGCCCACAGAGCACTCAGTATACTTTTTGTTCCAAGTGTCTCAAGCGCCTTACGAAGTTCCGGCTGGAACACGACAACAACCGCGATTACAAGGATGTTTATCGTCCTCTCAAATATCCATAGGATCGTGTTCATCTGGAAAAGCGCAGCAATAAGCGCAAATACACATATGATGAGCATTCCCTTGAAAAGGTTCCAGGCTCTTGTGTTCTTTGTCCAAACGAGAACATGGTAAATGAGGAATGTGATGATGGCAATCTCTATGATATCTACTATATTTACATATGGCATGCTGAGCCACGAAAGATATTCACCCTGGAACGATTCAAGCCAGGTCCACACGTTTTGCAATCATCTCACCTCCCCTTTCATCATTTTTTTATTAATCTCTTTTTATTAATCTCTTTTAATTGAACTATTTTAATCGTCTATATCCATCTGCTCTTTGAAGTCCTCCTCCGTAAAATGGGATCGGGTTCTTTTGTTTTTTGAGCTTATGGTCTTGACTCTCTTCTCTTTGCCGGTCACATAAATCTTTGGGACAGCCTTTACGTAATAGTAGTAATCGTCGTCCTCGAACTGCACCCTCTCTATCCTTGTATAATCGAGATTGAACAGCATAAATTGAAGCACCATAGCTACAGCTCCGGCAACTATTGTCTGCAAAATCAGCGCTACAATATTAAGCCCAAGGCCCAGCATGAGCCTTCCGCTCAACATCATGATAAAATTCACCAAAAGTCCTGTGATTATGGCGATTGACCACGAATAGTTTGCAGAAAGTTTTCTTATTGAATAAACCACCAAGGTCGTCAATGCAAATGTCACAAGTGTGAGGTACATCTGCTTATTCCCGACAAGCTGATTTAAAACTGCCGTAAACTTGTATGTTATTCCCTCTTCCGTCTCGCTTCCAAGGAGCGATGCGTTCTCTCTGATTCCCAGAAGAAAATAGTAAACCACGGTTCCGCATGCAACGGATATTGCCGAATACCACTCATTCACAAGTCCGTTTGCGATAGGTATTGTGTTTCCTATATTCAGTTTCATAAACACCGGAACCAAAAGCACATTTACCCCGGTCTTCGGCGCGAATCTGAAATACAGAAAATATATGAGCATAAAAAGTACAAATGCTATTATCGCAACCTCAAATGACAATGTGTACAGATGCAAAAGCACAACTATGGATGCGATGAGAATCGTTCCCCCGAGAGGGAGGATAGCTCCCAAAAGTGCCAAAACAAGTGTTATCGGAAGCGACTCAAGTTTTGAATTGTATCCGATGCTGCTGTTTATCTGGATGTACACAATAAGCGCAAATATAAACTTTATAACCGGTTTTATGTAAATATCATTTTTTGCATAAAACGTTTTTAGTTTTTCTTTTATCTCCAATAAAGTCGTCATATTATAATTCCTCTCCACCGTATCTATGCTTATTCTTCATCCCTGTAGGACTTTAAGATTCCGTGGATGTTCTTATGATAACCTTTCACCTTGTCTCTCCCCCTGCTGTACCTCACAGCATAGACAATGTAAGTGATGATCATATACACGACGCAAAAACCGACGTACTTTTGCAATATATCCAGGCCAAGCTCCATAAAATCAAGCCTGTACAAATTCGCGATAAGTTCGTCTGCATTGTTGAGCAGCCACACGGCTGTCAAAAGCATATATGCAATTGTGCCCATTACAAAACTTTTCAAAAGCTCTTTTCCGATGTAATCCGATCTGAAATACTCCACCATCGGCGCACATTTTCTGCTTTCTCTCTGGTCGTAAACAGCCAGTTTTGTCATGGCTTTTATCTTGTCTTCATTTACCATATAGTCAAACTCCCACTAATAAGCATAGTTTAAAATATTATAACATAGTGCGAGCTATTTGCAAATCAAAAGCCGACAGCCAAAAAGACTGTCGGCTTGTATATTCTTTTTTCTACATATCGAGGAAACGCATCTTGTTGCTTCTGTCTTCCTTCTTTTTCGATTGAACCGGGTCAGGCTTCTTGTCGAGACCCTGTGCGATATTTGAGGCCATCTTTTTCTTGCAATCCTCACAGAATCTGCCGCTTCTTATCAGTTTTCCGCAGTTCTCACACGGTATTCCGGCAACAGAATCCTTTGCAAATACGAGTCTCTCTTCTCTTATCCACTGTTTTATCAGCTTGAGTGAAGTCTCCGTTTCCTCAGCTATCTTCTCAAGAGTAGTGTTCTTGTTCTCCTGAACATATTCTTTTACTCTTTTGAACTTCTCCTCGGACTTCTTTTTGCAATCCGGGCATAAATGTTCTCCGCTGATATAATTGAATAATCTGCCACATCCTCTGCAATTTGTTACTTCCATAGATTT
>JAILHT010000089.1 GCA_024695665.1 Lachnospiraceae bacterium | reverse complement strand
TCAAAAGTTCATCTGTGACTCCTCCGAATGCGCCACCGCATCCCGGTGTGACTTTCGGTGAGCTCATTCCCTCTCCTCGAACTATGCACATAAGATCCTCATCCGAGAGCTGCGCGATGAAATCATCCATTGTGCATCTGTTGTGTAAGACATCCGTGAGCTTAAAGCCCTTGTCCCCGGTTTGTTTTTTCTCCGAAGGAAGTCCGTTTGTGCGATGCAATTCCATAGCATCTTCCGCTTTGGATACTTCACTGAATCCAAGTGTATATTTGTCACCTTCGCAATCAGCCACCGTCATTCTCCTGAAATCGATATTTGGCGCAAATGCCGGTGAAAACTGTTCTGTCAAAATGGTTTCATCGAGATTGAAAGAGCCTGCTTTTCTGTCTGTTCTGACATTCTCTCCAACAAAAAACTCGTAGGTGCCCTTCTCCATGACATAGGCACTCTTAAAACCGCTCACGCCCGTATCATCATAGCTTGAAAGAGTGTATGGCGAAACTTCAATCTCTACCTTTTGAGTCTCCCCTGCTTCAAGTTCTTTTGTCTTAGCAAATCCGACAAGTTCCCTTGCAGGTTGTTTGAGATTTCCCTGAGGCTTTTTTACATAGAGTTCGACAACCTGCTGCCCCTTAACCTCTCCGGTATTTTTGACCTCTGCGATAACTCTTACACCGTCTTTACCACCACAGAACTCCTTTGTCTCAATCGAAAATTCTGTGTATGAGAGGCCGTAGCCGAACGGATAACAAACTTTATCCTTAGCAAAAGTCTCGAAGTAACGATATCCGACAAAGATATCCTCCTCTTGAATATTTCTCTTTTTACCGCCAAAGTTCTTGTCTGACGGATAGTCGGTTATATCATATGCAATAGTATCCGTCAGTCTTCCTGAAGAATTCACATCCCCGGACAACACGTCGATTACACCCGATCCGCCTTCCTGTCCGCCCTGCCAGATATATGCAACCGAGCTAGGATCGTACTTTTTGACCCACTTCATATCTATGATGTTTCCGACATTTAAAAGCACAACCGTCTTGTCGAAAACTTTTGTTATATTTAAGAGCATCTCCTCCTCGTCGTCGGTCAAAAGATAGCTTCCCTGTGTTGCGCTGTTGTCCTGATCTTCTCCCGCTGTTCGCCCTATCAAAACAACTGCAACATCCGAATCTTTTTTTGCCTCGCGCACGATATCTTCCGTTATCTGCATCTCCTGCTGAAACCACGGTTCCGCAGCCCAGCCCACACCCGCGTCAAACGGATGGTCTTCTATCCAGGCATCGTAAGTTGCTTTGAGTTTCTCATTCAAGACAAATCTTTTGTCTGCCTCCAGAGCTTCTTTTACGCCTGTTACATATTTTGTGTTTACCATTCCACCGGATCCGGTTCCACTCTTGTAATAGTTGTACTGACTTCTTCCAAAGAGTGCTATCCTACATCCCTCTTTTAAAGGAAGAACACTCCCGTCATTTTTCAGAAGAACCACACCCTCTGCGACCGCTCGTCTGGCCACTTTTGCAAATGCTTCAACATCAAATATTCTTGTACCCATAAAACCTCCATATTCACCTATAAAACTGCATTTACCATCCTATTATATTTAACGGATTATTTATAGTATTATATTGTGATTTTTTGACCTTTTTTTGTCTGAACAATCTCTGTATTTATAGAACAAAGAGTCACAATGTGACTCTTTGCGCGCTGGTGCGCGCAAGCTTTAGCTTGCATAATACAGCTGCGCACCAGTCGCATCCATAGCGGAGCGTTTTTATTGAATAGGAAAGCAATTTCCTATTCAATAAAAAAAAATGCAACCCACATAAGGCTGCATTTTAATGTCGTTACTCTATTCCGTAATTCAACAATATATCAAGCTCGCGCCACTTCTTTTTGTACCATGGAAATGTTGTTTCCTGAACAGCACTTATCTTATCCGCAAGTGTAATTATATATCCTTCAATATACTTTGGCCTTCTGAAAGTCAAAGGCCACATATGTGTTGCTATTGTATCGCATATCACATCATCTATATCATCTATCAGAAGTTTAGCCTCCTCAACTGAATTCAGCGGATGTGAATGTATACAGTCCGGTCCGCTCTTAAAACGATGATCCCTTCCTAAAATACCAAGATCGTGGCACAATGCTGCCTTTACAAGCTTCTCCTTGTCTACGCTTGCTCCGGCCTTCTCAAATACCTCCGCCAAAAAATAACTCATTCTTGCCACATGTATCTGATGTTCTCCGACCGATGAGCTGAAGTGATGATCCTGCAAAAAAGATCTTTTAAAAATGTCCGATGCGAGAATATCCTTTCCGATTCTCTCAATCTCATCGTTGATCTCGTGTTTGTCTACTGTAAGTTTTATTGCCATTGTATTACCTAACCTACTGTCTGCATCCCTATATATGGGAACTAAAGCTGTTAACAAACTACATACATTAACATTATACACCTATTTTTAAAGAATTTAAAGCCATATTCCTATCATCTGTGTCACAAAAACCGTCACACAACAAATAACTGCAACCGGAAAAAGTCCAAGTCCAAACCAGGCGGCAGCTATTCCCAAAATGAGAGCAAGCGTGCCGGCAAATGCGGAACCACTCGCTTCGATGATTGCCGGGAAGGTCATAACAGATAACGTAACATATGGAACATAGTAAAGGAAACTCTGGATAAATCTGTTCTTTATCTGACCTCTTATAAGAGTCAGCGGCAAAATCCTTATAAAATTTGTTGTCAAAATCATTATGATTATATAAATTACCGTGCTGTGCATAATATCATTTTTCCTCTTTGTCAAATTCCACCGGTTTGATTATCGCAGCTGCGGCAGAGATAATCACAGTCAAAATGATGATTCTTATTCCGGAGCTCATCTCCCCTATCACAGGAAGGTTTGACGCAATATAACTTGCCGCAAAGCTTACGATTATCGCAATTGCGACTGCCTTATCCCTCTTTGCCACAGGAATCACTATCGCAAGGAACATTCCATACAGAGCAACGCTAAGCGCCGCAACTACATTTGTCGGCAAAACAGACCCTGCGACAATTCCGCTCATTGTTCCCATTCCCCACATAATGCCCGACAGGATCGCCGCCGTGTAGATATAGAGAGGCTGAACGTAGCCTATCTCCGCGATTGCTATTCCGAATATCTCATCCGTGCAGCAACTTCCAACAAGCAGTCTGTGAACCATTCCTGTCTGCGGTGAGAATCTCTGGCTCAACGCTGTGTTCATGAGGAGATATCTCAGATTTGTTATAAGGCACATGAGAATCATCTCATAATATCCCGAATCCGCCAGAATAACCGTGTACCCACCGTACTCTCCCGCCGATGCCCTCGTAAAAAAACTGGACAGAAATCCGAGCCAAGCAGCTATATTTGCTTTTTCCGCAATTATTCCCAAAGAAAAGGCCACCGCATAATATCCCAACCCAATTGGCAGGCCGTCGCGGAGACCTTTATATATCAATGTTTTCTTATCCATTATCAAAACTTATCCAATCCAATAATTCATAAAGCGACAAGAATTATTATATATTTAATGAAACTTTATGCAAGTAAACTTTTGATTATTACATCAACTTCCTGCCATCAAGCTTTGCTTCGGTAAGAACATTGTTTAAATATACAAGTTTGAGCTCAAATACGTCCTCTCTCTCATCGAGCAGCTTAAAAAAAATTTTATCCCCCTCCCACAGAGGAAGATCAAAGATCTTTTCCTTCTCTACCCAGACGAGGTCACCCTCATCGCACTCAATCATATCACCCTCAAAGGAATCACATGTATAAAGGAACGTGTACTCGTCGAGGTCATCTATAACGAAAGTTATAAGCCCTCTGAGCCTTGCATTTTTCATGGTAAGCCCTGTCTCTTCCCTGACCTCTCTAAAAATGCACTCATCCGGTGCCTCACCCTGCTCAACGTGACCCCCGACACCGATATATTTGTCCTTGTTTATGTCCACCTCTTTTTTTGTTCGGTGGAGCATAAGATATTTTCCCTCATTTTCAATATAACAAAGCGTAGTAAAAATCTGATTCATCTTCTAAGTCTCACTCAATCCTTTTTTCCAATATCCAAGTCCTATATAAACGCCGAGCATGATAACGCTCATGATCGTGGACGCAGGCGCTGCCATTCCGATCAAAAACAGGTTTGTGTTCGGCAGTCTGCTCAAAAGATATGTCGCAGGAACCCTTCCCAAGAAAGTTGAGATAAGATTCTGTACCATATTCTGCGTCGTCTTTCCGCAACCGTTCAAAAGACCGGACAGGCAGAAAGTGAGCGAGGTGAGAACCGCATCAATGCTGTATGCCCTCATATACATACCTGCCATATGAATAACCTCCGCATCGTTTGAAAAGAGTGACGGAAGAACATCCGGCAAAAACTGACAAAAGAGCAAAAACACTGTCTCTATAGGAACACAGAACATTATCCCGAGTTTTACCGCACTGATTGCTCGATCCGCTTTCTTTGCGCCTATATTCTGGGCTACAACAACAGCGAGAGCCGCTCCGATTGAGTTCTGTGGGAGAAAGGCGAAATTTACTATCTTGTCTCCTATTCCCATGGCAGCACTGGCTGTTACACCCATAGCATTTATTATAGATGTTATGAAAAGAAAGCTTAAGTTTATAAGGATACTCTGAAGTCCCATCGGAACACCGACCTTAAAAATCTGCGCGGTCGTATGACCGTCATATCGTATGTCCGAGACATGAAATTCAAATCCAAGCCCTCTCTTCATGATAAATATCAAACTGAAAATAAAACTCACACCCTGTGCGCACACAGTCGCTATCGCAACTCCGGCTGCGCCCATGCCCATAACACCTGTCAAAAACAGATCTCCGAACACGTTTATAACGCAGGCGATAGATACAAAAAGAAGCGGACTCTTGCTGTCTCCCATAGCTCTAAGCATAGCTCCGACCGTATTGTATCCGACTATGAGAGGAATTCCGAAGCTGCATATTTTGCAATATCTGTAAGCCTCAGCCTTTGCTTCCTCCGGTATGTTCAAAAGGTCGAGCGCCGTAGGATACAGAAAGAGCAAAAGCAACATAAATACAACGCTTATGACAGCAAAGTCTATTATTGTATTTCCGACGAGCTTCGCCGCCCTCTTATGGTCTTTCGCACCGATACTCTGTCCCAGCAGAATAGTCGATCCGTTTGACAAACCGTAAGCCAAAAATGTGAAGATGCTTAACACCTCTGCGCCTGTCGCAACAGCCGATACACTTCCAGTCGTGGCAAAATTTCCGACGGTCAGCGTGTCAACGGTTCCGTATAATGTCTGCAAGAGAGTCGATAAAAGAAACGGAACGGAAAAAGCAAGTAATGCCGGTGCAAGTTTTCCCTCCGTGAGATTTGTCGATACTTTTGTTTCGCTCATATAATATCCCCCTATATCTATATGATATATGATAAGTCAAGCCATCCCCACCTATGCTGTTTTTGGGGTGGCAAATTCTCATTCTAAAGCAAAAAAAGAGCTTCGAACACTTTGTCCGAAGCTCCAAAATCTTTTTTGTCTAAATTACATAATTCTGTGAATCCATCCTTCAGGTGCTTCAATCTCACCCTCCTGAATTCCAAGAAGAGTTGAGCGGAGTTTTGTCATCCATGGTCCCATCTCGTCCATTCCGGAAGCGATATTTATATCTGTTCCGTGGTCATTGATCTTTCCTACAGGAGAGATAACTGCCGCTGTTCCACAGAGACCAACCTCCTTGAAGTTGCCCTTCTTAACCTCGTCGAGATAAACCTCTCTCTCGGTCACTTTCATGCCGAGGTAGTGCTCTGCAACAAATGCAAGACTTCTTCTTGTTATTGAAGGAAGTATTGAATTTGATTTTGGTATTACAAGTGTATCGTCCTCATCGATAAAGAGTATGTTGGCTCCGCCTGTCTCCTCAATCTTTGTTCTTGTTGCAGGATCGAGGTAGATATTCTCTGCGAATCCGTTGTTGTGTGCGTCAACTATTGCATGAAGGCTCATCGCATAGTTGAGTCCGGCCTTGATATTTCCGGTTCCGTGAGGTGCCGCACGGTCAAAGTCGCTGATTCTTACATAGATAGGCTTAGCGCCACCCTTGAAGTAAGGTCCGACCGGAGTGGTAAATACTCTGTACTGATAATCGTCTGCCGGCTTAACTCCGATAACAGGGCTTATTCCGAAAACAAAAGGTCTTACATACAAGGTTGCTCCTGTTCCAAAAGGTGGTACCCAAGCGGCATTTGCCTCGACAACCTTATGAATGGAATCCACAAACTGCTCTACAGAAAGCTTTGGAATCTCAAGTCCCTCGCATGACTGCTGCAGTCTCTCACCGTTTAAATCAGGGCGGAATGTAACTATATGTCCGTCTTTAGTTGTATAAGCCTTAAGGCCCTCAAAAGCTGACTGTGAATAGTGAAGCACACCTGCATCCTCGCTCATGACGATCTTATCGTCGTCAACTATTGCGCCATCGTCCCACTTTCCTGCCTCGGCTGTATAATTAGCCACATAACGCTTATCGGTTTTCATATATGCAAAACCGAGATTTGACCAATCGATGTTTTTCTTTTCCATTTCACGTAATTCCTTTCCGTATTATTTCATTTGCATTTTTATACAAAAAAATTCTTAACAGATACTTTAATGTTTCCTAACAAAATTATCAAGAGGATTTTTGTAACGGATTGCCTTATTTTTACAAACCACCCTGCATTCACCACAGCTGATACACTCTCTGTCACCTACTTTTAATACATCCATTTTGCAATATTTCACACAGGCATTGCATCCCGTGCACTTGTCTTTTTCAACCTCCACACCGAAAAATGATGTGTAATTGAAAAAAGAATATATCGCTCCAAGAGGGCATACAAACCTGCAGAATCCTCTGTAGACCATCGCGCAAACACATATAAAAACCACAAGCACAAATACCTTCCATGAGAATAGAAAACCTATCTGCGCTCTCAGATTTTGATCTGCCAGTGTCAGCGGTATCCCTGCCTCAAGTGTTCCCGCCGGGCAGATGTATTTACAAAATCCCGGAGCAAGATTAACTAGCGGTATTCCTATGACAAACACTGCCAAAATGAGGTATTTGAGATATGACAATATCCTTGTGAATCTGTTTTTCTTTATCTTCGGCAGAGGTATCTTATATAAAAGTTCCTGAAGGAATCCGAACGGACACAAAAATGAGCATATCATTCTTCCGAAAAGAACTCCGAACAAAAGTAAAGTGCCTGCAATATAGAAAGGAAATTTAAATGACGGCTTGACCAGAGCGCTCTGAAGGCTCCCAAGCGGGCACGATGCCAATGCCCCGGGACACGAATAGCAATTGAGCCCGGGTGCGCATACTCCCTTCAAGTCTCCTTTATATATCCTTCCGGTCAAAAATCCGTTAAAATTTGAATTCAAAATTACGGCAGCCAAAAGCTGCGTATACTTTCTTTTTGTGATCATCCTATACCCATACACTCCAAACAGATCATTACGCCTTTTGACATGACATCAAAAAACTCGTTCCCAAAAAGTCCGATTGCTATAAATGCTACCGCGACGAGAATGATTACCGCTCTGTATACACCTCTCTTATCTCTGCTCATATCACTGCTCCGTAAGTTCTGAAAGCTTGTTGTTGGTCTCGTCAAATCCTTTTCCTTCGAGTATATCTCCGATTATATTTCCCTCACTGTCAACAAAAAAAGAAGACGGTACGTACTGAATATTCGAAATAACCTCGTAAAGTTCTTCGTTCAGTCTGAGATTTGTGAATGAGGCATTCGCATCCTCCAATATGCTTTTTGCACTGTCCACATTGTAATCGTCTCCCTCGTTTACATCTATGACAAGTCCTATAATATTCGTATTGTCAGGCAGATTCTCATAGAGAGTGGCATAATTTCCCATCTCTGCAATACAAGGTCCGCAGTATGTTGCCCATACATGTACGAGCGTCACGTCATAATCCTTAAAAATATCGGATGTCACTGTATTTCCGTCGAGATCGGCGGTTGAAAAAGATATACCGCTCGCGTCATCTGTCTCTGTATCTTCTGTATCTGCCGTTTCTGTAACTTCTGTCTCAGTCTCGGAAAGCTCGGTTTCTTCCGCTTCCGATGCCACTGCCTCCGATTCCGCAGGTTCTTTTTTTGCATTCCGTAAGGAACTTGTTGATATAATGATCCCCAATATAACAAATACAACCACTGCAGCTAAAGCAACTAAAGATATTTTCTTCATATATGATTCCCCCTTTTCCTCAAGAATCATATCATATACATAGGATTTAAACTTATAAATTTTTATAAAGATTGTAAACTTAGGCAAAATAAAGATCCGCCGACAGATAATCTGCCGGCGAACCTTATATAAGAATTGTTGCGTTGGGGTTTTACACTATTTCAAAACCACTGCCTCATAAGGTTTTAAGACTGTATCTCCATTCATAACCCTTCCTGTGCAGAGATCTAAAAATTCTCTGTGCAGCTTTATCTGCTGCTCCTTGTCACTGTAGTTTAGGACAAACATATAATCCGTATCGCCCTTTGTTCTGACACAAAGTTCACATTCCTCAGGAAGTTCAAGAAGCTTACCGCACGGATTTATGACATCCAGTTTTTCAAAAAATGCCACTGCGGTATCCTTTGTGAATGCTCCTCCGAAGTAAAAAGTTCTTCCTTTTCCGTAATGATTTTCGACAAGAGCCCCGCTACCGGCATAATAACAGTCTTCATAGGTTGCAAGGACCTTGCCGTCACCTATGGCATGAAGCTCATCATTAAACACAGCGGCTTCTATCTTCTTTCCGTCCCAGTTGACATATCTCTTCTCATCCGGTCCGACAAGTGTGTACTCGGTGACATCCGTTCCACAGAGGTCTCTTACAAGTCCCGGGAGAAGCTCTTGTGTACATATTCCGCTCTCCTTCTTCTGACCTGCCCTACATCCGAAAACAAGGGTTCCTCCGTCGTTCACGTAATCCTTCAAAACCTTTGCCTCTTCCTCGGTCATTATCACAGCGTGAGGATAGAAAAGAACCTTATACTTTTTGAGATCTTTCGCGCTCACATCCTCGTTAAGATAAACAAAATCCAATGGGGTATGTGTGAACTGCGACGCCTCATATATTCCAATTTTACTGCACTGCTCCATCTTCTGATGCCATGCGTCAAGTTCAGCGTCGAACTTGTTGTCATAAGTCTCTATTATACCAACCTTTGCATTGTACTTGGATCCTGCCACCTCCGAAAGGTTTTCAAACATATCATGAACTCTCTCAAGTTCCTTCTTTCTTCTGTTATCCCTTCCGCTGTAATCAAGGATTCCGTGCCAATAAATCTCGGTTCCTATCGTTGAAGTTCTCCATCTGAAATAGCAGACGAAATCCGCACCATGTCCCAGGCTCTGCATTGTCCAGAGGGTGAGCTGCCCCGGTTTTGGCGTCGGCGCCGCCATAGCATTGTTCCATCCATGCGCTCCGGACTGCTGCTCCATGATTCCATATGTACCCTTCACGGCTCTGACCTCATCCTGAAGCAAACACCACATTCTGTCCTTAAGATCGGTATTTGCAAGGAAATGTGAATCAACTCCGTAGGCCATGTTCGGATATGAATCATATGTTATGAAATCGAGACTCTCCTTCGCCATTCTCCGGTTGTCAAGGTCGTCGAAAAGTCCGTTTGTCGTGATAAAATCATCCGGCTTTATATATTCCCTCAAAATATCGCTCTGCATCTTTGCAAAACGGCAGGCGCTGTCCGACACAAATCTCTTGTAATCGAGCACCTCATGAGGGTTTGTGCTGTCACTCAAAGTAGTTCTGGGCACATAAACTTCACCCCATGCTGTATAGGTCTGATTCCAGAAAGCACATCCCCATGCCTTGTTCAGATTGTCGATTGATCCGTACTTTTCCTTCAGGAAATCTCTGAAGGCATATGTGTCACTCTCAGAGTAGAATTCATTCTTCTCACAGTTTATCTCATTGTCGATCTGCCATCCGATAATGGCCTCATGTTTCGCATAATGCTCAGCCATTCTTCTCACTATATTTTTTACAAACTTCTGATAAACCGTCGAATTGTAATTGTAATGTCTTCTCGCTCCATGTCTGTAAAGCACACCGTCCTGCCTTGCATTTAGAACTTCCGGATACTTGTCCGTAAGCCATGCCGGCGGTGTGGCTGTCGGCGTACAAAAGATAACCTTCATATCTTTTTTGAGACAAAGATCAAGGAATTCATCAAAAAAATCCCAGGTATAATCCCCTTCTCGAGGCTCAAATTTGTTCCATGAGAACTCCGCAACACGGATGAACTCGATACCCATCGCTTTCATTCTGTCGAGATCGTCATCCCAGAGGCTTCTGTCCCAATGCTCCGGATAATAATCGGTTCCCATTATTATTCTGTCATCGTTCAATAAAAAACTCATACACGTTTTCCTCGTTTCTCTATTCTTTGACCGCTCCTGCTGTCAGACCGTCCATAAAGTACTTAGAAGCGCATAAGAATGCTATAAGTAGCGGAAGTACCGCACATGTACTCGCAAGCATCATCGCGCCGTAATCAGTACCTCTGTCGCTGACCATCGTCCTTAACATAAGCGGAAGTGTCTGAAGCTTCGGACTCTTAAGTATCATCATTGGCTGCATAAAGTCATTCCACACATTTACAAAATTCATTATGCCTAACGATGCATATGCCGGTGCCAAAATCGGGGCGACAATCCTAAAAAATATTGTCCACTCCGAGCATCCATCTATTCTTGCAGCCTCAATGAGTGAAGTCGGGATGTTGTTTTTGCAATACTGTCTCATCCAGTATATTCCGAATGCATTTGCACAGTTTGGTATTATGAGTGCCCTGAATGTATCTACCCAATGGAACTTACTCATCATAATGTACCATGGAATTATTCCTGCTGTTGTAGGTATCATCATTGTTCCCAAAAGGATTGCAAAGAGAACGTTTCTCCCCGGAAAATTATAAAACGCAAAGGCATATCCGCCTATTGAACAGAATAAAAGTACAAGCGCAACATATGAGCAGGTTATTATCATGCTGTTTCTGAAAGCCAGCCAAAAATCCACCTGATCGGTCATATTCTTGAAGTTTTCCACAAGGTTCTGACCGAATACAAGAAGTGGTGGAAATGAGAAAATCTCCTGCGTCGTTCTTGTCGACATGACAAACATATCATAAAACGGAAATATCATAATGAATGCTATCATTATAAGCACAGCATACAAGACAATAGTCTTTCCCTTCGGCACAAACTTTGCTATAAGAACAAGCGCCGCGATAACAAGTAAAATTACAGGTAATATCATTTTACGGCACCTCCTTTTTTCGCCATCCTAAGCGCTTTGGCTCTCTCTTTTCTCTGTTTTCTTACAGCCTGATCCGCAAGGTAGTCCGGATCTTTTTTGTCCAGAGTTCCCCTGTTTACAGCGATAGATATGATGACAATAAGGGCTGTTATTATATAGGCCACCGAAGATGCATAGCCGTAGAGATTTCCGCCCTGAGGAGCTTTGCTTAAGAGGTATGTCATAAGAGTGAGTCCACCGTTGTTTATTCCGCCCTGCCAGTTTTGTCCTGTCAAAATAAACGGCTCTGTGAAGAGATTGAACATACCTATTGTCGACTGAACTATCGTAAAAATAATGATCGGTTTCAAAAGAGGGATACATATCTTAAAGAGCACCTGAAAATTGTTTGCTCCGTCGATTCTTGCCGCCTCGTATACATCATTATTTATACCCTGCATACCCGCAAGATATATGACCATGTTCCAACCGATCCACTTCCATGCGAACATGACGATTACCGCAACCTTTATAAGTGCTCCGTCACCGCCCAACCAGTTCACTTTTTCACCTCCTAAGAGTGTGACAAACCAGTTTATTACACCGTA
Organism: Lachnospiraceae bacterium; assembly: GCA_024695665.1. GTDB lineage: Bacteria > Bacillota > Clostridia > Lachnospirales > Lachnospiraceae > JAILHT01. Next base: position 42,698 of record JAILHT010000089.1, on the reverse strand, counting down.
GTTGTTTCCGAACATCTGCTGGAAGACGATACTTATGGCAACCGAGCTTGTCACCATCGGCATAAAGTAGATTGTCTTGAAAATATTCTGTCCGCGCACAAGCTTGGAATTTAGAATATATGCTAAAGTGAGTCCTCCTAAAAGTATCGGAATATGCGCTATGATACCGATAAAAAGTGTGTTCTTTAAGGCTTTCCAAAAAAGCGGATCCTTAAAAACATTCAAATAATTTTCCACTCCGATAAAATGCATTGCGGAAAGTCCGTCCCACCTGAAGAAGCTCAAATAGAAACCGAATGCTATCGGAAAAAGTCCGAATATTGCAAAAAGAATAAAAAAGGGTGCGATATAAACATAGGCAACCTTATACTCTTTCCATGTTTTCTTTAACCCCATACCACAATTCTCCCTTAAAAATCCTGAGGCAAGGCAAAATGCCCTGCCTCAGCACTTAATCATTTACATCAGTCACCGTTCCAAACTCCGGCATCTTTAAGAGTCTGTATCTGCTGCTGTTTTATCTCTGTAGTAGCAGTCTCTATATTCTGTGCCAAAAGGCTTCTGATTCCTTCTGCGTCAAGGCCTTCCTCAAGCCCCTGGTTTACGGAAGTGAATATCTGTCCCTCGGCTGTTGTATCCATCTGAGTAGTGTAAACCGGCTCAAGCTGTGTAGCTATCTCTGCCCAGAGTTTTCTTGTCTGCTGTCCTCCGAAATAATCATCTCCGCTCTCATAGATGTCTGAATCGTATGAAGGTGTATATGCAGGGAAGTAGTCTACAGCTTCAAACATATCATTCTGTCCTTCTGCTGTTGCAAGCATATACTCTACAAACTTCCATGCAGCTTCCTTATTCTGGCTCTGCTCAGGAATTACGAGGAATGAACCTCCCCAGTTCTTTGCTCCGATTCCTGCCGGGAGATTACATACTGCCCAATGTCCTGCTCCGTCAGGATCGATATCGGTCTTTAAGAAACCACCGAACCAGCATCCGTTAGGTACAAAGGCAATTGATCCGTCTGCGTAAGCCGCATAAGCTTCTGTAGACCACATATCAACTTTCATATCAAGTCCCTCTTCACGCATCTTAATGATGGTGTTAAGGCAATCGATATCTCCGTCTCTCTCGAGCTTTAAGTTGAGTTCCTCATCATAGTAATCTCTGTTCTGGAAAAGCAGCTGATAGAGATATGAGCCGTCTGCCATAAACCAGTTGTTGTCAGATAATGCTCCTACTGCCTCTGCTGCCTGCAAAACTCCGTCCCATGTTGAGAGAAGTTCATCTACCTCATCAGGGTCTGTAGGAAGTCCTGCCTGCTCAAATACATCTGTTCTGTAAAAACATGTTGTCGGACCTACATCCCAAGGTAAAAGTCTCATTGCGCTTCCATCATCTGAAATACACTGATCCCATTTGAAGGATACAAAATCCGAAGCATAATCCCCTGCTCCAAACTCGTTCAAGTCAGTGAGTGCCGTAGAGTTTCTGTACTGTGCAACATAAGCACCCTCAACCATTGCGACATCACAGGCACCGGAGCCGGCTGCAAGTGCGGTCTGAAGATTCTGATGATGAGATGTTGTATCCGTAAATACATACTCGATCTCGATGTTCGGATACAACTCATGGAATCCTTCCTCAGCAGCCTTGAAAGCATCATCGCCCGAAGGCCATCCGCCAACGGTGATTGTAACTGTCTCATCCGAAGAAGTTTCAGCTGCATCTGAATCGGAGCTTTCTGTGCTCTCCTCACTCTCAGCGGCACTGTCGCTTTCCGATGCGCTCTCACTTCCCGAGCTTCCACATCCGGCCAGAGATGAAACTACCATGGCCGATGCCAAAAGCAATGAAATCAAATTCTTTCTCTTACTCATTTGTATAAACCTCCCTTTTCCTTTGATTCCTTATCTGATATCCCTCACCGAATCACCCGGGGTGATCCTGCAAGGTTGCTTTGCGTAATAGTGAATCTTTTTGTGCTCGATTCTATCTAACAAAAGTGTTGCGAGTCTGTATCCCATATCCATAGGATCAGGAGTTATGCTCACAAGCTCCGGATAGAGTTTCGATCTTCCCACTACCCCGTCAAAGCTCACTATCGAAAGATCTTCAGGTATCCTCATTCCGCTGCGCTCGAGTTCCGTCACAAAACCAATCGTATACTCGTCGTTAAAGCATATTACCGCAGTTGCATCCAGCTGTCTGTCAAGGAATATCCTCGCGGCAATTCTCCCTTTGTCCGCATAGGTCTCCTCGTTTAAGACACTGTCGGACTCCTCTATGATATATCCCGGTTTATCCGGCGCATTCAAGGTTGAATAAGGTGGAAGCGTAACATCCAGATAATAATCCTTAAGCCTGTCTCCCAAAACCTCCGCCATCATATTTCTCCAGGTTATACCCCTGTTGTCCGTATCACTTGTGATACTGTACTGCCCTGCAAATGCAATTTTTTTATGCCCGCGTTTTCTGAGATAATTGATCCCCTTCTCCATGGCCTCATTTAAATCCCATTCTATTACGGGAATGCAGGCGGCCGGATTTCTTCCGGCACCAAAGCAGGCGCTCACAGCCGGCAGATGATAATTTTTTCCGAAAGTCTCCGCATACTTGTCAGCAAAATAATTGTTTTGAAGTATGATTCCGTCTATCATAGCCTCCTTTATGTTCTCAAACTTTAGGTTTGCATTTAGAAGTGCCATGTAGCCGCGTCCTTTCGCCGCCTTCACCATTCCGTAATATAAGGCAATATTGAATGCATTGGTCAGATCTTTGCAATAGAACAGAATCTGTTTTGTTCTTTTTTCTTCCAAGGACATGGTCACCGGATCTCTCGCATATCCCAACTCCTCGGCCACTCTTAAGATGTTGGCCTTCTTCTCGGCATCGACATATCCGCTGTTGTTAAGCGCCCTCGATACAACCGAAACCGTTGTTCCAACGATATCCGCTATGTCCTTTCTGGTTACTTTCTTTTCCATATCAATCCCTCCGGAGGATTGCCGGTCATTTTCTTAAACCGACATCATCATTATTTTTCAACGCAAAAAAAACCACAATGCAAAAAAATGTGGTCACGCGACCACACATGACCACACTAACATATTTTCACCTTAAAGCCTATGCATTTTGCACAATTTTAAAGATTTACTTCACGTTTTATGCCATAAATCCATTGTCTAAAACTTCCAAAAGCGACCATAAGGGCAAAAAAAATGTGGTCATACGACCACATTTATGAATTCATTATATAATTCCCAATCTGAGACAGGTTTAAATCTTATATCAGTCGAGCAGGCGAAGAAATGCTTCCACATTCTCGGCTATATCACCTGCAAATACCGCACTTCCGGAAACAAACACATTTGCTCCGGCATCCTTCAATATCTCTATATTTTCGAGACTTATTCCACCGTCAACCTCTATGTCCGTCTTGAGCTTTCTCGCATCGACTATCTTCTTTAAATCTCTCACCTTTTCTATAGTGTATGTTATGAGTTTCTGTCCGCCGAATCCCGGGTTTACCGTCATAATAAGAACCATATCGACCTTTGGAAGTATGTAATCAAGCGCAGAGAGAGGTGTTGCCGGATTTAGGGCAACTCCCGCAAGAATGCCTTTCTCATGGATTGCATCTATGGTTCTGTCTAAATGCTTGCAAGCCTCCGCATGCACGGTAATAATATCGGCTCCCGCACTTGCGAATGCATCTATATATCTCTCGGGATCCATTATCATAAGATGAACATCAAATATCTTGTCCGTGCATTCTCTTATTGTCTTGATAACAGGCAGTCCCACAGATATACTAGGTACAAAAAGACCGTCCATTACGTCTATATGAATGTATTGTGCTCCGGCCTCGTCACAAGCCTTTATCTGCTCTCCAAGTCTTGAAAAATCCGCCGAAAGTATTGATGGTGCCAAACAATTCATGCTTTTCTCCTTAAAATCTGCGCTCATTTTTTATCTCTTCATATAGGAGCTTGTAGCCCTTGTATCTTTCTTTTGATATATCGCCGCGTTTTACGGCTTCCTTAACCCCACAATCGGGTTCACTTATATGACTGCAACCTACAAACCTGCAGCTTTTTTCAGGCTCAAAAAACTCAGGAAAATACCTCCAAAGATCTTCCTTTTCCAGCCCAGGTATGTAAAGCGTCGAAAATCCCGGTGTATCCATGATGTAAGTATCTTCGCCCACCGGCACAAGCTCGGTATGTCTCGTCGTGTTTTTCCCTCGCTCTATCTTTTTACTTATCTCACCGATCTCCATATTTGCCTCGGGACAGATTGCGTTTATGAGGGATGATTTACCGACTCCGGAAGGCCCTGCGACAGCTGAGGTCTTGCCTTTTAAAAGCTCTCTCATCTCCTCTATTCCGTCATTTTCCAGGGCGCTCGTATAGACCACCTTATAGCCGGTATTCCTGTATATGTTTTTTATCCTCTCCTGCTCTGTGCAATCAATCTGATCTGACTTGTTGAAGCAGATGGTGACAGGTATTTCCTGATATCCCATCATCACAAGAAATCTGTCCAACAGATTGAAGTTCGGTTTAGGAATTGCGGACGCGAACATTATAAGCGCCTGGTCTATATTTGCGACCATAGGTCTGACCAGTTCGTTTTTTCTGGGCAAGATCTCAATGATATTGCCCTCCATATCCTTCTCGTGGGTAATCTCTATCTCGACGTCATCTCCGACGAGAGGTTTCATGTTCTGTTGTCTGAATATGCCTTTTGCCTTACATTGATAAATACCGGATTCTCCCACATGAACGTAGTAGAATCCGGATATCCCTTTAACTATTTTTCCTGTCATATTTATTGTTGTGTAAATGTAACATCGATAGTTTCCTGGCTCGAAGAGTCATCGTCATAATACCAGGTTATGACAATAGTTCCCGAAGTGTAATCTGTTATATCTTTTACAGTGAGTGTGTATGGGAAATCTCCCGCATCCACATCAGTAACCGTTGTTATCTTTCCTCCGTCTGAGTTGTAGAGGATAATATCTGCCGAGCTCATCTCGTCATCATCCGGGTCCGGTATTGTATAACTGCATGTGTAATATACAGTTTCAGGTCCGAGACTTATGACAAGATTTATTGTAGAGCCGTAATCAACGGATGTATTTGCAGTGATACTCTGACTTACAACGTTTCCCTCGGCGACTGTATCCGAATAGGATGTGCTTGTAGTAACAGCAAATCCGAGATTAGCCAAAGTGGTTTTTGCGGTTGCTTCCGCAACCCCTCCTGTTGTAACATCAGGCACAGTAACCTGCTCAACTCCCTTGCTGACAACAAGTGTAACCGCATCTCCTTTGTTCGCTGATGCATTTCCAAGAGGTGACTGTTTTATTACTTTTCCGTTAGCCACGGTAGAGCTGTACTCGTAGGTTATATTTGACTCAGTGCAGGTGAAACCGCTGCTTGTGAGTGTGGACATTGCCGTTGTATAATCAAGTCCCGAGACATCCGGAACACTTATAGGCTCGCTGCCCTTGCTGACTGTTACCTTTATGGTTGTATTGAGATCAACGCTTGTTCCCTCTGCAACATCCTGCGCCATGATCTGACCTTCCGTGTATGTATCAGAATAGTCTGTCGCTGACTGCTGTATTCCGAGTCCTATTGCATTGAGTTTTGTCTTTGCCTCATCATATGTTGAACCCAAAACACTTATCATTGTAACAGTATCCTCGGTCTCCGTCTCTGTTGAACCTGTGAGAGATGCGCTGGTATCTATCTGAGTCTCCGTCACAGTAGTCTCTGTCTCGGTCTCAGTCTCGGTATCGGAGCTCTTTGAGGAACCCAATGAACCGAAAACACCTAAAATATTTCCGAACAGATATACTATGATGATTATGATTATAATGGCTGCGACTATTCCTGCTCCTGTGACGATCTTCTCAAGTTTTGAGTTTAAGAATCCTTCTTCCTCATCATCCTCGTCCTCGTCATCTTCGTCCTCATCATCCTCGTCGTATTCCTCTTCAAGATCTTTTTTGCTCTTTGCATCCTTGATCTTTGATACCTCATCGTCAGTTATGACTCTCGTCTTTCCTGCCTCCGATGCATGTGCCATCACGACAAAATCCTCATCCGGAGAAATGAGAACCTTCTTCAAATCAATCATAAGTTCGCTGATCGACTGATATCTTCTCTCAACGCTCTTCTGTGTACATTTTAGAATGATCTTCTCAAGACTTATAGGAAGTCCCGATGCGTAAGCCGAAGGTGGAACCATCTCTTCCTGCAGATGTCCGAGGGCAACTGCAACAGTTGTCTCCCCATCAAAAGGCACCCTTCCGGTCACCATCTCATACATGACGATTCCGAGTGAATATATATCACTCTTTCCATCGACAAATCCGTTTCTTGCCTGCTCCGGTGATGCATAATGCACCGATCCCATAACATCCGCGCTTATGGTATTGTTCGATACCGCTCTTGCGATACCAAAGTCGGTAACCTTTGCCTTTCCGTCTGTGGAAATAAGAATATTCTGAGGCTTTATATCCCTGTGAATAATATTCTTTGAGTGTGCGGCTTCAATTCCTCTGCCGACCTGAATAGCTATACTTACAGCCTCCTTGTATGAAAGCTGTCCCTTCTTTTCAATATAGGTCTTTAAGGTGATTCCCTCAACGTACTCCATCACTATGTAGTACATTCCGTCCTCACTGCCGACATCATATATATTAACGATATTCGGATGCTCAAGTCCTGCTGCAGACTGTGCCTCTGATCTGAACTTCCTTACAAAATTCGTGTCCTCCGAGAATTCCTGCTTGAGGACTTTTATGGCCACAACTCTCCCAAGTATGTGGTCCATCGCTTTGTAGACATCGGACATTCCGCCCGATCCTACTCGCTCTATCACTTCATATCTGTCCGCTACGAACATGCCTTTTTCTAACATACTATACTATACCTCATCTGCATACGGATCTATGACAATGACTGATATATTGTCATTTCCGCCGTTTAGATTTGCTGTTTCTATAAGCTTTTCAGCTTTCTCTGCCACGTCTCTCTGGGCAAGTACAACCTGACGAATCTCTCTGTCCTCGATCATGTTTGTCAGCCCGTCGGAGCAGAGAAGAATATTATCTTTCTTTTTTAACTTTACATTAAAAAAGTCAACCTCCAACGAGGAGGAGACTCCAACTGCGCGCGTGATGATGTGCTTGTCGGGATGCTCCCTTGCCAATACACGATCGACTTCACCGCGTCTGACCATCTCTTCAACCAGCGAGTGATCGTTGGTTATCTGAGTGATTTCTTTATTAATGACATACAATCTGCTGTCGCCCACATTTGCGACCAGCATCTCGCCACCGAAAACGGAACAGGCAACTACCGTTGTTCCCATTCCGGCATATGCCTCGTCTTCTTTTGATTTTAGTATAACTGCCTTATTCGCCTCATGTATCGCCTCATCGAGCAGTTTTTTCGGATCTTTCTCCTTGGATTGCTCAATGTTTTCGATTATGGTGTTGACCGCGCACATCGATGCGTAGTCTCCGGCCTTATGGCCTCCCATCCCGTCAGCGACAATAAAAAGGTTTGGCAGATTTCCTACCGGCTTCTCGGAAGAAAAAATGAAATCCTGATTCATGTTTCTCTTCTTCCCGATATCCGTTATGGAAAATGTCTTCATGAATTTACCCCTTTTAAGTATCGTCTCCGAAGCTGTCCACAGGCCCCGTTGATATCACGGCCCATTTCCCTTCTAATAGTAACATTTATGTTGTTTTTTTCAAGTTTATTTTTGAATGCCACAACGGCGCCGTTGTCGGGTGATTTGAAGTCTCGCTCACTGATCGGATTGACCGGTATGAGATTGATATGGCAGTTCATTTTGGATACGAGATCGATAAGCTCCCTTGCATCCTCATCTCTGTCATTGACTCCCGCCACCAGACTGTACTCAAAAGTTATACGTCTGCCCGTCTGCTCAAAATAATATCTACATGCATCAAGCACCTCATCGAGGGCATACTTGTTTGCTACAGGCATAAGCTTAAGTCTCTTCTCCTGGCTCGACGCATGCAACGATAGTGCGAGATTAATCTGAAGCTTCATATCCGCAAGTTCCCTCATCTTAGGCACGATACCGCAGGTTGACACTGTAATGTTTCTCTGTCCTAGATTCAACCCGTCGGTGTTCGTAAGAAGCTCTATGAACCTGACAAAATTGTCAAAATTGTCGAGCGGTTCACCGCTTCCCATTATTACCACATGAGATATTCTCTCACCTATATCTTTTCCGATTCGATAAATCTGTTCCAGCATCTCGGCCGCAGTCAGTCCCCTCACGACTCCGTCTATCGTGGAGGCACAGAATTTGCATCCCATACGACATCCCACCTGTGAGGATATACACACAGAATTTCCGAATTTGTATCTCATGAGGACACTCTCTATAATATTTCCGTCCGAAAGCTCAAACAGATATTTCTTCGTACCATCCAGTTCTGAGGAAAGAATCTCCGCCGCATGAAGCACGCAAAAATAACATTCTTCCTTCAACCTCTCCCTGAATTTTGCCGGCAGGTTTGACATCTCATCAAAGCTTGCGGCCTGTTTTAGGTGCATCCACTCATAGAGCTGTTTTGCGCGGAACTTCTTCTCTCCCATCCTCTCGACAAAATCGATAAGTTCCGCCATATTCATGGATTTTATATCAATATTACCCATTCTTCTTCACCATTTTCGCTATATAAAAGCCGTCCGACACCTCATTGTCGAAAAACAGCTGTCTCTCAAATACCAAAGAGAACTCATCATGTTTTTTCAAAAATCTTTTCAGATTTTCTTCGTTCTCTTCCTTGTTTATCGTGCAGGTGGAAAACATGAGCGTTCCGCCGCATTTCACATAATCGCAGACAGTATCAAGCATTGACTGCTGCAATTTTGCAAGCTCCTTTGTCATCTCAGGAGTCATATGATATTTGATATCGGTCTTTCTTCTTATCACGCCCAGTCCCGAGCACGGAAGATCGGCTATTACAATATCAGCTTTTTCAACTGAAGATTCGTCCTTTATCGTTGCGTCATATACTTTAGCACTTACATTTTTCGCCTGCTGTCTCTCTATGGTCTCCTCTATAAGAGAAACCTTATAACCGGATTTGTCCCTTGCTTCCACATGTCCGGTACCATTTAAAAGTTCGGCCATATGTATGCTCTTTCCGCCCGGAGCGGCACAGACATCTATACAGTAGTCTCCCTCCTTCGGGTCGGCAAGTGCAGCTACGAGCACCGAGCTTATATCCTGAACAACAAAAAGTCCTTCCGCAAATTCAGGTATTGCGGAAATATAATCGTAACCCTCTATGGCAAATACATAATCTATTTTTGCCTCAGGTACAATCTCCTCTATGTTCGTCCGAGAGACTTTTATTCCTCTTTCTTCTAATCTTTCTTTAAGCTCTGCAGGGCTTACTTTATTCTTGTTTACACGTATCAGAGTCGGAGCCGGAAGATGGGATGCCTCCGCGAGTTCCTTCGCTTTATCCTCACCGAAGTCCTCTTTCCATTTGGTCAATATCCACTCAGGTATAGAATATTTTACAGAATAATATTTTACAAAATCCTTTTCGCTTGGATATTCTATCTCCGAGATATTTCTCGATATATTTCTTAAGACTCCGTTCACAAAGCCTTTTAAGTTCTTGAAGCCTCTTTTTCCTGCCAGTTTTACGGCCTCGTTGCATACCGCAGAGTCCGGTACACTGTCCATATATTTTATCTGATACACACTCATTCTAAGAATGTTAAGTATCACAGGCTTCATCTTTTTCGTCTTTGTTTTCGAAAACTGATTTATGATATAATCCGCCTCAATCATGTTTTCTATTGTCCCCTCTGCGACTCTTGTGATAAAGCTTCTGTCTCTCTTGTCGAGATACTGATATTTGTCCAGGACTAAACGAAGCGCGAGATGGCTGTATTCACCATCCCGCGTCACTGCTAAAAGTATTTCAAGAATAAGTTCACGGCTGTTTATCTTATCAGTCACGCCTTCTTCCTCCGAATAAAAGCACAAGTCTAAGCAACTGCAATATAGCGGCTGCAGCACTTGCAACATAAGTAAGCGCCGCAGCTTTCAGTACGGCCCTTGTACATTTGAGTTCATCATCCTCTAAGATTCCAAGTCCCGCGAGGAGATTTAAGGCTCTTCCGCTCGCATCAAACTCGACCGGAAGTGTCACAAGCTGAAAAAGAACAGCGAGCGAGAACATAGCGATTCCTATCTGCATGAGAATTGATCCGGTGTTAGATGTAAACAGCAGACCTATTATTATTAAAGGCCATGCAAGAGTAGATCCGATATTTGCCGCCGGCACAAGATTTGCTCTTATTATAAGCGGTTTGTATCCAACATAATCCTGTATCGCATGTCCGCACTCGTGCGCTGCAACTCCAACCGCAGCTACCGAAGTGCTTGCATATACCGCATCCGAAAGGTTTACAACCTTTGTCGCAGGGTCGTAGTGGTCCGTAAGATTTCCGCTCACATGGTTTATCTCAACATCATATATTCCGTTCTGTTCAAGTATTCTCTTTGCAACCTCAGCACCTGTCATATTGCTTCTGCTTCTGACTCTTGCATATTTTGAGTAAGTGCTCTTTACTCTTGCCGATGCTATCATACATATGATTGCACCTATAATTACAAGAATATATGTCCAGTCATAATAAAATCCGTAATATCCGTATCCCATTTACAAATCTCCTTCACTTACGGCAAAGCCTCTCAAGAAGGCATCAATCTCCATCCTCTTCTTTCCTTCAAGCTGAACTTCCTTCAGGGAGAGCACACCGTCCCCTGTCTGGATATGCATACTCTTTTTGTCTACAAAGCACACCTGTCCGCACTTGAAATCGGTCTTTTTGTCAAGTGCCTCGGCCTTCCAAATTTTTAACGTCTTTCCTCCGATGTGTGTGTACGCGCTTGGCCATGGGTTAAGTCCTCTGATAAGGCATTCAATCTCTTTAGCACTTTTTGCGAAATCAATCTCCCCCATGGATTTGTCTATCATTCCTACATGTGTCGCCAGACTGTCATCCTGAGGTGTGAACACCGCCTCACCGGACTCAATCTTCGCCATTGTATCAACACAGAGCTTTGCACCCACTTCGGCAAGCTTGTCAAAAAGACTTCCGCCTGTCTCATCTTCTGCAAGTGTAACTTCTGCCTTCTCTATCATGTCTCCGGTATCGAGTCCCACATCCATTCTCATGATTGTGACACCCGCGGTCTCATCTCCGTTTATCACGGCCCACTGTATAGGCGCTGCCCCTCTGTACTTAGGCAAAAGAGATGCGTGTACATTTATACAGCAATATTTTGGCATATCTATTATCTCTTTCGGAAGTATCTGTCCAAAAGCCGCCACAACTATCATATCAGGATTGAATTCTCTCAAATGTTCAACACACTCCGGGTTTCTTACGCGCTTAGGCTGAAACACCTCAAGTCCGTGCTTTAAGGCTGCCTCCTTTACCGGCGGAGGAGTCATTGTATTTCCCCTCCCCTTGGGTTTGTCTGGCTGTGTAACAACAAGAACAACCTCATGTCCGGCATTTATTACCGCCTCAAGAGTTCCAACGGCAAAATCCGGAGTTCCCATAAATATAACTCTCATTAATCTTCCTCTTCCTCATCCTCAGGAGCAATTGTATCCTTCAATTCTCCTTCTACAATCTCAGTGTAAAGATGACCGTCGAGGTGATCGAGCTCATGGCAGATAGCTCTGGCCAGCAGTTCATTTCCCTCAACCGTGCACTCGTTCATATCCAGATCATAATATTTTGCAATGACATGATTTGGTCTTGTGACTGTTCCTGCTTTTCCCGGAACACTGAGACATCCCTCATCTCCAGTCTGCTCTCCGTCCGACTCGACTATTGTAGGATTGAGCATAACATAAGGTCCGTTCTCGTCCCCTACGTCTATTACTACAAGTCGTCTCAAGATTCCGACCTGAGGGGCTGCAAGACCGACTCCATTTGCCTCATACATCGTGTCAAGCATATCCTCCGCGAGTTCTTTGATTCTTGGTGTCACTGCCTTTATCTCTTTTGCAATCTTATTCAAGATCGGATCTCCCTCGATCCTTATATTTCTTACTGCCATATTTTTTCCTTTCATTTATATCTACATTCCGTTTACCGGATCAAAGTCAAAACTGACTGTTGTGTCTTTAAATATTGTATCTTCTAAAGCATATTTTTCAAGTGTATCTTTCACTTCAACAAGCTCTGCATATGATTCATCCTTGATATACATAACATATCGATATATGTCATTTATCTTTGCAATTGTCGCCGGGGCAGGCCCAACAACAGTTCCGAGCTTAACCTCTTTTGCGAGGTTTTTTGCCATTCCTTCCACATGCGTTTCGTCTTTTCCGGTCACGTGAACGACCAACATATGTCCTGCCGGCGGGTAATTCATTATCCTTCTGTAGGATATCTCTTCATTATAGAAGCTCTCATAGTCCTGATTTGCGGCATTGACGACGCTGTAGTGTTCCGGTTGATATGTCTGAAGGATAACCTCGCCCTCCTTGTCGCCTCTTCCCGCACGTCCTGCTGCCTGCGTGAGAAGTTCAAAAGTTCTCTCTGCCGCTCTGTAATCCGGTACATTGAGTGACATGTCCGCCGCTAGTATACCGACCAGCGTGACATTTGAAAAATCATGTCCCTTGACTATCATCTGGGTTCCGATCAATATATCGGCCTCCCCGTTCGCAAAGGCGTTAAGAATCTCCTCGTAGCTGTTCTTTCTTCTGGTGGTATCATAGTCCATTCGAAGGACTCTTGCATTATTGAACTCTTTTTTTACAATTTCCTCAATCTTTTGCGTTCCCGCCTTGAAGCCTCCTATGTACTTTGATCCGCAAGTAGGGCAGACTTTAGGTGCAGGTTCACTGTACCCGCAATAGTGACAGACCATTCTGCCGTTGTTATGAAGACTTAGAGACACATCGCAGTGAGGGCATTTTATAACCTCTCCGCACTGTCTGCAGGATATAAAGCCTGACACACCTCTTCTGTTCAAGAAAAGCATGACCTGCTCCCCGGCTTTTAATCTCTTGTCTATATCCTCCCTCAGTCTGTTGCTTAAGATGCTTCTGTTTCCGCTTTTTAGCTCCTCTCGCATGTCCACAATAAGGCATTTTGGCAGCGGTCTTTTGTTTACCCTCTCCTTTAAAGAAAGGTAGACATACTCATTGTTCTTTGCCTTGTACATACTGTCGACGGATGGAGTAGCCGATCCCAAAACAACAGATGCATTCACCATTGAAGCACGCGCTATAGCAGTCTCTCTGGCATGATATCTGGGAATCTGTTCGCTCTTATAGGTTCCTTCATGTTCCTCGTCGATTATTATGAGTCCAAGATTTGAAAATGGTGTGAAAAGTGCCGATCTTGGTCCAATCATTATATCGATTTTTCCTTCTTTTGCCCTGAGATACTGATCATATCTCTCGCCCGGCGACATTCTCGAATTCAAGATTGACACCCTGTCTCCAAACCTGTTGTAAAATCTCATGACCGTCTGAAAAGTCAATGCTATCTCAGGTATAAGCACTATCGCACTCTTCTTTTTTTCTATTGTATGAGCTATGAGTTCCATATAGACTTCAGTCTTTCCGCTCCCAGTGACTCCGTGCAAAAGATAGGTGTGATTTCTTCCCGCATCATACTCCGCCACGACGGTATCCACCGCTTTCTTTTGCATCTCATTGAGAGAGAAATCCTTCTTCTCCCTCTTTATATCTGAAACCGGATTCCTGTAATCTTGAGTTTTTATGACTCTTACTACTCCCTGCTCCTCCATCGTTCTCAAAACGGCAGGCGATATATTGAGTTTGTCCCTCAATTCCTCGTATTTTACCCTTGGATTTTCTATAAGTGCGGTTAAAGTTCTCTCCCGCGCAACCTGGTGTTTCTTCCTATAAAAAGCAAGCTTGTCCATCGCCTCATCCTTTTTTAGGGCAAGCTCTATCATACGGTTTATTTTTATATTTTCTTTCTGTTTCACCGGAATAACGGTCTTCAGGGCCTGATTCATAGTTCCGCCGAAATTCTTTTTCATCCATGCGGCGAGCGCAATGAGCTCCGACTCGACGGGAAGTCCCTTCTTTGAAACCTTTGCGACATATTTCATCTTTGATATGTCTATCTCATTCTCGTCTGTGAGTTCGACGACATATCCCTTTATCTGCCGGTTTCCCTTCCCAAAAGGGACATAAACCATGCACCCCTCGAAGATCTCCTCAACGAGGTTGTCAGGAACAATATATTGAAATGTCTTATCCAGTTTTTCATGAGATATGTCTATAACAATGTTTGCAAAAAGCAATGATCAGTTTTCCTCCGCTAAAATATCGGCTATCAGTTCTCTCTCGTCCATGTGGTGCTTTACACCCTTTATCTCCTGATAATCCTCATGTCCTTTTCCAGCCAAAACAATGACATCCCCGGGTTTGCCGTTTCTTATGGCATAGCGGATGGCATCTTTCCTGTCCGGTATCTCCACAAACTTACCGTCTGTCTTTTCTATTCCCGTCTTTATGTCCGCGATTATGTCAAGCGGTTCTTCAAAACGCGGATTGTCACTTGTTATGATAGTGAGATCGGCATATTCTCCCGACACCTCCCCCATCTCGTAACGTCTGAGCTTGGATCTGTTTCCTCCGCAACCGAAAAGACACACAAGGCGCTTCGGTTCGTACTCTCTTAAGCTTGTCAAAAGACTCTTCAAACTCATAGCATTGTGAGCATAATCTATCATCAGAGTAAAATCGTCCGATACCTTTACTATCTCAATTCTGCCCCTTGTCTTTGCGGCGAGAAGAGCCTTTTTCATAGTGGCGGTATCGGCGTTGAAATGATCGCAGATTGCTATAGCCGTAAGTGAATTGTACACACTGAATTTTCCCGGCACATCGACATCTACATCAAAATTCACCTTTCCGCTCACCTTGTATGAAACTCCGAGCACTCCCGGTTTTGTCATTAGTTTCATGTCTGATGCCCTGTAATCGGCGCCTTCGCTAAAACCGTAAGTCTCAACCTTGCAGGTGCAATCCTTTGATATATCTTTAAAATGCCCATCGTCGCAGTTGAATATACCCACTTCACACTGTTTGAAAAGCATTGCCTTGCAGTTCATATACTCCTCGAACGAAGCATGTTCGTTAGGGCCTATATGATCCGGCTCAAGATTTGTAAAGATTCCGAATGAGAAATCTATCCCTGCTGTTCTGTGCATCATAAGTCCCTGCGACGAAACTTCCATAACACAACAGTCGCATCCGCACTCTACCATCTCGCTGAAATACTTGTGAATAAGGTAAGACTCCGGCGTAGTATTTGCGCTCGGTATCCTCTTGTCCCCTATGATAGTCTCAATAGTACCGATGAGTCCAACCTTGTGTCCGGCCCCCTCGAGTATTGATTTGACCATATAGGTCGTTGTGGTCTTCCCCTTTGTTCCTGTTATTCCTATGACCTTCATCTTTGTCGCCGGATAATCAAAAAATGCCGCAGATATAAGAGCCATCGCATATCTCGTATCACTTACTTTAACTACGGTGACATCCGAAGGAACATCCACATCGTCCTCGCAGACTATCGCAGTACAACCGGCTTTTGCAACATCACCGGCAAATTTGTGCCCGTCCACAGCTGTTCCTTTTATACAGATAAAAAGTCCGCCTTTTGCGGCTTTTCTGGAGTCGTTCACAACTTCTTCTATGTCAATGTCTATACTTCCCTGTACAAGTTCGTACTTTATATTTTTTATTAAGCTTTCAAGTTTTTTCACTTTTTTATATCCTCCGTCAGATTACATACAGAAGATTTTACCATATTTTTTTGATATTTTCTCTTACATGAGCAAAAAAAATGTGATAATATGGCGAGGTTAACGCAGTTACTATGTACATATTTTTTGTATGAAGGTCCAAACGAGTTTTGGGCCTTATTTTTTTAAGAAAGGATTTTAAACTATGCCAAAAAACAGACTTGAAGAGACAGTATTCACAATCATTATGGTTATCGTGATGGTTTATGCAATGATCTGCTACAACATCGCTCTCGCAAACAAGGGCTTTGAAAACTTCATCTTTGTCGCTGCACTTAGCGAACTTCCAATCATGGGCGTTGCCGGATTTTTGCTCGACACATTCATCGCCGGACCTCTCGCCAAGAAAAATACTTTCAAAATCTTCAATCCCGCACAGGATAAACCGATTTTTATTATTTTGAGCATCTCAATATTCTCGGTACTTTTTATGTGTCCGATGATGAGCTTTATAGCAACTGTGCTCTTTAAAGGCGGTTTCAATGCAAATACTATTTCCTTATGGATTCAGACAACAGCCTTAAACCTCCCGATGGCCTTCTTCTGGCAGCTCATGGTAGCGGGACCTTTAGTAAGAAAAATCTTTAGAACAATCTTCAAACAGAAATAATTGTCAGTCAGTCAATAACCGAATTAAATCGATCAATCTAAAAATGGACAGAAAAAAGCACCGATCGCTCGGTGCCTTTTTCTGGAATTATAATATAGGTTTTGGAGGTTGGTTACTTGTTTATGATGTTATTATAGTACCATGGTCACAAATATGCAAGTACTTTTTTTAAAAAAATCTCCCTTTGGTACTATTTTTTTCAGAACCTCTTCAAACCTTACTAAAATCTAAGCTTTCTCTGCTCTTCACAATACTTACATCTGTACACTTTTTTCTCCGGATCCGTGAGAATGAACACCTGATTGAGCCCCTGCTCGATTGATGTTATACATCTAGGATTCTTACACTGTATAACATTTGTTACTTTTTCAGGAAGATGAAGTCTCTTCTTTTCCACTATGGCATCGTCTTTTATGATGTTCACCGTTATCTTGTCATCGAGAAATCCCAAGATATCAAGATCGACTTTTTCAACAGGACATTCTATTTTTATAATGTCCTTCTTTCCCATTTTGTTGCTCTTTGCATTCTTTATAATAGCTACCGGCCAGTCCATCTCGCCGAGTTTCAAATATTTGTAGATCTCCATGGACATTCCGGCTTTTATATGATCGAGTACATATCCCTCATGAATTCCGCTGATATTTAACATACTTCATCCCTCCATTTCAACAAAGTCAGAATGAGTGCCATACGCACATACACTCCGTACTGCGCCTGCTTAAAGTACACTGCTCTCGGATCGTCGTCAACCTCGACCGCGATCTCGTTTACTCTAGGCAATGGATGAAGCACAAGCATATCCTCCCTTGCAAGTTTCATCTTCTCGCTGGTGAGTATATAAAAATCCTTCATGCGGACATAATCTTCCTCGTTAAAGAATCTCTCCTTCTGAACTCTCGTCATATAGAGAAGATCAAGATCCGGAAGAGCCTCCTCGAGTCTCTCAAGTTCTACATATTCGATATTGTTTTTGTCGAGTACTTCCTCTCTTATATAATCCGGGATTTTTAATTCCTCTGGTGAGATAAGTACGAATTTTACATTGGAATAACGAATGAGTGCATTTATAAGAGAATGCACGGTACGACCGAATTTTAAGTCTCCGCAAAGACCGATCGTGAGATTGTCAAGACGACCTTTAAGTGAACTGATTGTCAAAAGGTCTGTGAGTGTCTGAGTCGGGTGCTGATGTCCTCCGTCTCCGGCATTTATAACAGGGATTTTAGCCTTTGTTGTTGCCACGAGTGCTGCGCCTTCCTTTGGATGACGTATCGCGCATATATCCGCATAACAGGAAATCACTGCCATCGTATCGGCTACGCTTTCTCCTTTCGCTGCAGAACTTGAATCAGCTCCCGCAAAACCGAGAACAGAACCACCGAGACTCAACATCGCTGATTCAAAACTCAATCTGGTTCTTGTACTAGGTTCGTAAAAACACGTTGCCAATTTCATGCCATCACATGCATGAGCGTACTTTTTAGGATTCTTCTCTATATCCTTCGCGAGTTCGAGTAGATCATCGAGCTCTTCCACAGAAAGATCCAATGGGCTTATTAGATGACGCATTATTTTCCCTCCACTATGCTATTTTAAATTTTGTTCCAACCGATTATACACTAAAACGGTCTAAAACAACAACAATTACATAATAAATTTAAACACATCACGCTAAGGCACCAGCTTCCCATTCCTGAGAAAGGTCTCTCGTACATCTCTCCGGTTGTCTGGTACCATGACCCACCGTACTGCAGATGCTGATAATACTGCCTGTACTCCATATTGCTAGGCTCTATCTCAACAGCTCTTTTTGCGTGTTCTGTCGCTGTAATGTTGTTCCCGATTCCGGCATTTGCTATAGCGGAAAAATAATACCATCTGGCCCCTCTCTCGGACTCAGGCATGTTGTTTAACACATTGAGTCCCTCTGCGAAGGCTCCGTTTCTTATATAATTTGCCGCGGCCTGCATCTGTGGAGAGTATCCGCTCTGGTTGCCGTAGGTTCCGTTGTATCCATATCCGTAACCATACGATCCTCCGTTGTGATAACCGCCTTGTGATCCGCCCATTCCCGAATAGCCATATGAACCGCCGCTCTGTTTTTCCTTCATGATCTGATCGTAGGCTTCCTGAACCTGCTTGAACTTTTCCTCTGCGGCAGCCTTGTTCGGATTGTTTATATTCGCATCCGGATGATACCTGCGGCTCAAACTTCTGTATGCTTTTTTTATCTCTTCATCGCTTGCCCCGGGAGATACTCCCAGTACCTGATATGGATTTTGAATCATTCTTCCCTGTCCCGTCTGATAGTTTTCTTTAGGCGCTTTTTCTCAGCTTTCTCTCTCTTCAGCCTATTGTACTCAAATTTACACCACACGCCGGAATATATAATATTTCTCAATATATCGGCATGTTCTATGATCGGCAGTCTCTCAAAAGATTTCGCACACTCTGCCATCATGCTGGTGAGCATCTGTCTCGCCACGGTCTCAAACTCCTGTCTGTCGGAGAACTCCATCCCGATAAACGGATTGAACTTACCCTTTTTGCTGTCATTGTCAAAATCGTCATAGGCGTCCATTATATATATGAACTTACCCATGTAAAATGCCAGTGTTCTAAGTTCCTTCGCCCAGACATCATTGTCGTCCCATGCGAATATTTCCTCTATCATTTCCCCGGATAATCCTGCAAGGATATCTATATTCTTTTCGCCATCTTTCTCGGCTTTCGAAAGGCGCTCAAGACAAATCTCAAGCTTGTCGGCCTGTCTTTTGTATTTTTCTTTGAGAACCTTGTAATCTTTCTCCAAAGATTTCAGTAACGCCGCCTTCTTTACATCCCTGTCATCCTTCCAGTCGTCCATCAGATTCTGGTAGGTTAAGAGTATGTTCATATCTGCGGCATAATCTGTGAAAACATTCGTCCAAAGACGCTGTTTTTTTGTCGGATGCATCGGACATGTGTAATAGCGCTCGCCATTCTCCGGCTCATACAGTCCGGTCAAAAGCACGATAAGAAAAGTCATATCATAGTTTAAAAGCAACTGTCCCTTCGGACCGTACTTCTCCCTAAGCGTCTGACACAGTCCACAGTAGTATGACTGGTACTCCTCATTACTTTCAGTTGTAAGACCGGTTCTGTTTACATTTATATATCCGAACAACTTTTTTCTCCAATTTGACTATACTTTCTTAATAAATTCGCCTCTGCACTTCGGGCATGTGATACATATTTTCCCATGTCCCTTAGGAACTCTGACCGTCTGTCCGCAGGTCGGACAACTGAAAAATCTATAATACTTTCTCTGGGCAAATCTTTCCTTTTTTGCTCTGACCTTTTTTCCGGCATTGTACCTGAAATCAAGATATCTTAGATTTTCCTCTCTTCTCTTCGCTATGTTCTTTGAGAAAATTCTGAAATACATATAGATGATAAGCGCATATGCTATGATGGAAAAAATGCCCCACCTGAATATCATAGAAAGGACAAACAGTGCAAGCACCACCCAAAGCATCAGTCTCGACAACTCGTCAACGCCATACCTTCCGGCCATAAATCGATACAATTTCGCTCTCATAAAAATCACTCTCTTTTCGTTGGTTTTCAAGCTTTCTTTAGTATCTTACGACCCACTATTTTTCAAGTCAATAAATTGGATTTTCTTTTAAGAAACATTTTAGAAATGCTTTATTTTCTTTTGTGTTCGTTTACCGAATCAAGTATCCAAGCGGCAAATTCATCCATTCCTTCGCCTGTCTTTGCGCTTATCGGAAGAATTATTGCATCCTTGTTTATGCCTCTTATATTGCTCTTTGCCTTCTCCATATCAAAATCAAAAAAATCGACCGTATCCATCTTGCTGATGAGCACAACATCGCAAACCGAGAACATGAGAGGATACTTGAGTGGCTTGTCATCCCCCTCCGGTACCGAAAATATCATTATATTTTTGTGTGCCCCCGTATCAAATTCGGCAGGGCATACCAGATTTCCAATATTCTCTAAGATCAAGAGATCGACATCCTTTGCGTCAAACTCCGCAATCGCTCTCTTTGTCATACTTGCATCTATATGGCAGAGTCCTCCGTTGTGTATCTGTATAGACGGCACTCCGGTGAGATCCGATACCTTGTCCGCATCAAGAGAAGACTCGATATCCACATCCATAAGAGCAACCTTCAACTTGTCCTTTATAAGATTTATAACGGCTGAGAGCGCTGTTGTCTTTCCGCTTCCGGGTGATGACATGACATTCAAAAGAAAAGTTCCCTTTTTATCTAGGGTGTCTCTCACCTCAAGTGCTTCCTTGTTGTTGTCGCTCATGACATCTTCATGTATCTCTATAACTCTTACTTTTCCCATAACTAAGCCTTTATTCTCTCTTTCAAATAATCGATCCACTCATCATATCCCTCGCCCGTCTTTGAACTCACAAAAAAGATTTTTGCATCGGGATTCACCTTGTGGATTCTCTCAACTACAAGTTCATCGTCAAAATCAAATACTGCTTTCGCATCTATTTTGTTTATGAGGACAACCTCGCTCACCTCATATACAAGAGGATATTTTGCAGGCTTGTCATCACCTTCCGGCACCGACAGTATAGTCATATTCATATGTGCCCCGGTATCAAACTCCGCCGGGCAAACAAGGTTTCCGACATTCTCTATAAATATGACATCGACATCCTCTGTCCCCATCTCATCGAGTCCCTGTCTTGTCATGGCAGCATCCATATGACACATTCCGCCTGTGTGAAGCTGAATGGCCTTCGATCCACTCTCCTCTATCTTTACCGCATCTACGCTCGCATCTATATCGCACTCCATAACGGCGCATCTCACATCCGGTTTCAATCCTGATATGGTTCTGATAAGCGTTGTGGTCTTTCCGCTCCCAGGTGAGGACATGACGTTTATCATGAATTTCCCCTCGCTTTTAAGCCCTTCTCTAACCTTGTCTGCAGTCACTTCATTCTCTTTGAAAATGTCCTGCTTAAGCTCAATAACTTTCATTTAAAACCTCTGTCTTTCTCTGTAAAATATTTTTTTATCTGCTAAAAAAATGTCCCACATGAGAAAACCCATATGGGACAAAAATGAGTAAAACGATAAGCCGGGTTATGTCATTGAGTGATCATCTATCTAGAGTGACTGTCACCAGTCACTTCAAGCGACCTACCATAGGCTAGCGGGCCACGTCTAAGCCTTAATCTCGGTCTTGCTTCGGATGGGGTTTACATTGCCCTCGCCGTTACCGGAGAGGCGGTAGTCTCTTACACTGCCATTCCAACCTTACCATGACTAGCATGGCGGTATACTTTCTGTTGCACTTGCCTGGGAGTCGCCTCCACCAGACGTTATCTGGCATCCTGCCCTGTGAAGCCCGGACTTTCCTCACCTGCGGTCTTTCGACACCTGCAGCCGCGATCACTTGTCCTACTCAAATTGGTTTTGTTATGCAAAAGGATATTTGCATTTTTCTGTTCAACTGTTGAAGTATAACACAAATTAAACCGGAAAAATAGAACCACCTATAAATTCTCTTATAATTGAGTTGTTGCTGATAATATCCGTTGGCACTGGAAGGAAATAGTCGAGG
This sequence comes from Lachnospiraceae bacterium, assembly GCA_024695665.1. Classification (GTDB taxonomy): domain Bacteria; phylum Bacillota; class Clostridia; order Lachnospirales; family Lachnospiraceae; genus JAILHT01. The sequence continues at coordinate 20,584 of JAILHT010000089.1, read as the reverse complement.
AACTTCAATAGTCTCTTCGCCTCCTGATACTGCGGTGATCCCGGTCTTATATTAAAAAGCAATGGCTCTGCGTATATTTTCAAAACGCCAAGCTCGTAGATGAGCGCCGAGTTGAACATTATATCCGCCTCCTGCTGGAACGGATATATATTTCTCTCCTCACCTCTCCTTACGGAATTCCACATTGCTATGGTCTCCTCAGCTGAGGTTCCCCTCGATCTGGCATCCCTTACGATTCGTCTCAATAGTCTTCCGTCGCTTGTGGAGATGTAGTTGTGTTCATCTATATTCAAAGTTGTGAGTGCACTGATAAATATCTTGTACTTGCTCTCCTCAGGAAGTGAATAAGAAAGCTTGCTGTTGAGTCCGTGTATGCCCTCTATTACAAGAATATCGTCCTTACCGAGTTTTAAGGTATCCCCCTTATACTCCTGCTTTCCTGTCTTGAAATTGAAGGTCGGCATACTGACTTCTTCGCCCCTCAAAAGCATCGTCATGTCCTTGTTGAAAAGTTCAACATCCAATGCCTCAAGACATTCGAAATCCATATTGCCGTTCTCATCCCTTGGAGTCTTATCCCTGTCGAGATAATAGTTGTCCAAAGCTACAGGATGCGGTTTCTTTCCGAGCGCCGAGAGCTGTGTGGACAATCTGTGCGAGAAGGTTGTCTTTCCCGATGAAGAAGGTCCGGCTATCATGACAAATTTTTTGTCTCCGGATTCAACAATCTTCTCCGCCAGTGCTCCTATACGTCTCTCCATCAAAGCTTCCTGCATCAAAATTATATCCTGAACTCCGCCCTTAGCAATTGCGTCATTCATCTCGCCTACAGTACTGACATCCATGGTTCTATTCCACTTTGTAGCCTGCTGCATAGCTTCAAAATGCTTACTTGAAGGTTTGAACTCGGCAACCTTTTTGGTATCCTTGTCAGGGAAGAGAAGAACAAATCCGTCACCGTATTTCTTTATGTCAAAATATTTTATATATCCCGTCGAAGGAACCATATATCCGTAAAAATAATCAATATATCCCTCGAGCATGTATATATTCACTCTTGAACTTCTTCTATATTTGAAAAGCTTTTCTTTCTCCGACATATGAAGCTTGCTGAAAAGCTCCACAGCCGCATCCGTGTGAAGAACCTTTTTTTCTATCGGAAGATTGAGTTCCTGCAATCGGTGCATCTCCTCTAGGGTTCTCTCGATGAACTCATCATTTACAACCCTGTCTCTGCTGAAATGCCTTCCGTCACCAAGCTCACAATAATATCCCTGATCGAGCGCGTTAAGTACATACACCTGCGCTCTTCTTCCGTTGAACACATTGAAGACTGCTTTCTGCATAAGCATTGTCGCGCTTCTTCTGTAAGTTCTTCTTCCGTCGCCCTCGGCAGTGGTCACAAAAGATATCTTGTCCCCCGGTTTTACCTTGTGATGAAGCTCACAGAGTTTTCCCTCTCTCTTTGCGAGAATGATATCATCCTCATAGTCCTTCTGAAGATCCTCGGCAACATTTATAAGTCTGGTCCCCTCAGGATATGTTTTCAGTACGCCGTCTACCTCAAATGTAATTTCCCTCAAATTTTTCACCTACTCATAAACCTTTCCTGCAAGCGCATTGAGCCTGCATTTGTAAGAAACCTCATTCTTTCGTTCCCTCACCCTGTCCGTGCCTGTTTCTCTCTTTTCAAGTTCGGCCAGGATTCCCTCAAGAATTCTCTTCTCATTAGCAAGGTACTGTTTTAAAACGGGATGTCTCTTCTCCAACAACACTTCCCCGTACAAAAGTTTTATTCTCTCCTCGTCCGTGTCCGGAATCTTTATGTTGTCGCAATATCCCTTCACATGTATTATCGGATAAAACTTCCCTTCTTCAAAGACCATTTCCTCCGAATCCACACAAAATCCGTTCTTTTTGAGATATTCTCTGACTTTTTCGATCTCCGACTGCGGTGCTAGCACCAGTTCATTGATAAGAAGGTCTTTGGGATTGCCTTCCTTCAGTATCTTTATGATGAGATTTCCGCCCATTCCGGCTATGACAGCACAATCCGCTTCACCTTTTTTTAGCTCTTTCATGCCGTCTGAAAGTCTGAATTCGACTCTGTCCGAAAGGCCCAATGCACTGACGTGCTCTCGGGCGCGGTTTAACGGTCCCTCACCTATATCCATAGCTATGGCGCTCTCAATTTTGTTTCTCTGTATAAGCAGAATTGGGACAAAACCGTGGTCTGTCCCAATATCAGCAAGTCGTCCGCCTCCTTCGACCATCATGGCCACCGTCTCAAGGCGTTTCGACACATGTATTACCGTCATATGATTACTCCAGATAATCTTTCAACTTTCTGCTTCTGCTCGGATGGCGAAGCTTTCTCAAGGCTTTTGCCTCAATCTGTCTGATTCTCTCACGGGTTACATTGAACTCTTTTCCTACTTCCTCAAGTGTTCTTGCCCTTCCGTCCTCAAGACCGAATCTTAAGGTGAGAACCTTCTGTTCTCTCTCTGTAAGCGTTCCCAGCACCTCCTGAAGCTGTTCCTTAAGAAGTGTGAATGCTGCCGCATCGGCAGGAACAGGAACATTGTCATCCTGTATAAAATCTCCGAGGTGGCTGTCTTCCTCCTCACCGATAGGTGTCTCGAGGGAAACAGGCTCCTGAGATATCTTTAATATCTCTCTTACTCTCTCGACAGGAATGTTCATAACCTCTGCTATCTCCTCCGGGGTAGGTTCTCTTCCGAGTTCCTGAAGGAGCTGTCTGCTCACACGTATAAGTTTGTTGATGGTCTCAACCATATGAACAGGAATACGTATTGTTCTCGCCTGATCCGCGATAGCTCTTGTGATAGCCTGACGAATCCACCATGTTGCATATGTGGAGAACTTGTATCCCTTTCTGTAATCAAACTTTTCAACGGCTTTGATAAGACCTAAGTTTCCTTCCTGGATAAGGTCGAGGAAAAGCATTCCTCTTCCGACATATCTCTTTGCAATGGATACGACGAGTCTGAGGTTAGCCTCTGCGAGCTTCTTCTTTGCCTCCGGATCTCCCGCTTCCATTCTCTGGGCAAGATCAATCTCCTCCTCAGCGGTGAGAAGCGGAACCTTACCTATCTCCTTGAGATACATTCTGACCGGATCTTCTACACTTACTCCGTCAGGGACAGAGAGATCGATATTCTCAACTTCAATCTCTTCCTCCTCCTCGATAACAAGATCATCCGGTTCCTCATCATCCTCCGGGATAAGTCTCAAGACATCAATCCCATTTGCCTCAAGATATTCGAGAATCTTTTCAAAATCCTCTGCCGTGAGCTTTGAGTCCTTGAACTGCTCTATTATCTCCGGCTCCTCCAGAGTATTTTTCTTTTTCTTAGCAGTCTTTACGAGTTCCTCGAGACGCTCAGCAAAAAGTGCTTTTTCGGAAGCTTTATCGCCTTCAGCAACCTTTGCTTCCTCCTCTTTTTCTTTCTTTGTCTTTCTCTTGCGTTTCGGTTTCTCGCTCGTCTCTTCAGCCATATTTTCCCCTTCTGTGACTTCGGAAACTACCGCTTCATTTGTAATTGTTTCATCACTAGCTTTTTTTCTGCCTGCCATTTTCATCCTCTTCTTTTTGTTTATTGAAGTACACTACTCCTGCGGTTTTTTTATAGTAAATACCAGACGGTTCATCTCTGAAAGCTTTCTCTTATCTTCTACCAGCTTCTGTAAGCCATTCATATCCGTTGGGTCCAGATTTGCCGATCTGTTGTTCAGGCTGTTCTGTTTTACTCGGATCACCGTTTCTTTTAAAGCTTTCTGCTGTTCAGCGTCGGTACTTAAATATCTTATTTTTGCATTGAACAAGGATGCGAGTTCCCTCTGATCATCCTCATCCTCGAACCGGCTTATTATCTGTGCCGGATTGACGGTTCCGCTCGTCTCATACTGTTCAAAGAGTATCTTCGCCGTCTCATAGTATATGCCCTCCGAGAAATCGGAGACATCTATATATCCTTTAATCTGATCAAACAACCCTGTATCTTCTATAAGATAGGTGAGCAAAAGTTTCTCCGACTCCTTCATTCCGTCGTTTTTCTTTTTCTCCCTCACCCTTCTCTCGGGCTCGTTTTCGCTCTGCGAGGTCTGTCTGACCCCTTTTGCGGCGAGCGTATTCACCAATTTTCTCAAGGCGTCAAAGCCGATTCTGTACTTGTCGGCCACTGCCTCAAGATAATTGCTTCGCTCCAATTCCTCCGGAAATCCAAGAAGTTTCTCCGCAATAGCATGATAAAACTTCGTCTTGTCCTCCGGGTCTTTCAGATCAAAGTTTCTCTCGAGCATCCTTATCTCATACATGAAACTGTTCTCGGCATTGTCAATTCTCTCCTGATAAGCCTCTGCTCCAAGAGCTTTTATAAACTCATCGGGATCCTTGTGTGGCCTCATATCTATAACCTTTGCGGTTATACCTACCTGCTTAAGGATAGGTATTGCCCTAAGTGCGGCCTTAACTCCGGCTCCGTCGCTGTCGTAGGTCAGATAAACCTCCTTCGTATATCTTTTCAGGAGATTCGCATGTCCGCTTGTGAGAGCTGTTCCAAGAGATGCCACCGCATTGTCAAATCCCGCCTGATGCAAGGATATGACATCCATATAACCCTCACAGAGCAAAAAGCCTTCTCTCTTTGAGGATCTTGCTATATTCAAACCGTATAGGTTTCTTCCTTTATCAAAAATCTTTGTCTCGGCTGAGTTTAGGTATTTCGGTTCTCCTTCTCCCATCACTCTTCCGCCGAATCCTATTATTTTGCTGTGCACATCCATGATTGGAAACATTGCTCTGTTCCAAAACTTGTCGTGTGCACCTTTGACTTCATCATATGTAAAAAGACCCGTATCTTTTAAGATATCGTCTTTAAACCCTTTTGACTTTAGATATTTGTACAAACTATCGGAATACATATCCGAATATCCGAGTCCGAATTTTTTCATAGTCTCCTCGGAGAGCTTTCTGTTTGTAAAATAATCATGCGCACTCTTTCCGCGTTCGCTTCGAAGCATCATATAGTAAAACTTTCCCGCTTCCCTGTTCGCATCGAAAATGAGCTGTCTCCTGTCGGCCTCCCTCTTTTGTTCGGCCGAGTACTCCTGCTTCGGAAGTTCTATTCCGACCCTTCCGGCCAGTTCCTCCATCGCCTCGGTAAATGTAAAGTTCTCATAGTTCATGAGAAAAGTGAAAACATTTCCTCCTGCGCCGCATCCAAAACAGTAATACATCTGTTTTGAAGGTGTAACCGAGAAAGAAGGCGTCTTCTCATTGTGAAACGGGCAAAGGCCGAAATACGTGCTTCCTTTCTTGGTAAGTTTTACATACTTTCCAATAACATCCACTATATCGTTTCTCGAGCGTACTTCTTCTATCAATTCATCTGAATATCTCGGCATTTTTCCCTCTGTTCTTATTCATACTCCCATGCCTTCGGCATGAAATATTCTTTAAACTTGCTGACTGCATAGTTGTCAGTCATTCCAGCTATATAATCGCATACGATCCTCTCGTCCTTCTCTCCTACATCTATGCTGTCCCTGTACCAGTCCGGAATCAGATCTATGTTATCCATATAATATTTGAAAAGGTTCTCCAAAAGGCTGTGGGCTCTAACTTCCTCCGCCTTTGCAACAGGGTTCGTGTAAACATTTTTAAACATATATTCCCTGAGTGCAAAAAGCGCCTCTCTCACTTCATCCGACATATAAATGTCGTTCTTCTCATCACTGTTTGTGATAATGTCATGTATACAGGTATTGAGCCTCTCTCTTGTCGTATGCCCCAAAACCTTTGTTATCTCTTTCGGAAGATTGTCCTCCGTAAGAATCTTTGCTCGTATCGCGTCATCGATATCGCTGCAGGTGTAAGCTATCTTGTCGGAAAGTCTGACAACTCTTCCCTCCAATGTGGACGGCATGAGATCCATCTCATGATTTAAGATGCCATCTCTGACCTCCCAGGTGAGATTAAGTCCTTTTCCGTCTTTTTCAAGCTTCTCGACAACCCTGACACTCTGCTCGTTGTGCCTGAAACCGCCCTCGCAGAGCTCGTTCAAAACTCTCTCTCCGCAGTGTCCGAAAGGCGTGTGTCCGAGATCGTGTCCAAGTGCTATTGCCTCAACCAGATCCTCGTTCAGCCTGAGTGCCTTTGCTATAGTTCTCGCATTTTGAGATACCTCAAGCGTATGGGAGAGTCTTGTCCTGTAATGGTCCCCCTTCGGATCGAGGAAAACCTGGGTTTTGTTCTTTAGTCTTCTGAAGGCTTTGCAATGTATAATACGATCCCTGTCCCTCTGAAAAACAGGCCTGATGTCGCACTGAGTCTCCTCCCTGTCTCTACCCCTTGAATTTACACTGAGCGTAGCATATTTACTCAACAGTTCTTTCTCTCTCTGCTCCATCTGTTCGCGTATAGTCATACATATCCTCCAAAAACCGTCAGTCTACAACATCAATACTCTCGATAACCGGCTGATTTGAAGCCTCCACCGTGCCGTTGCTGTCTGTCACAACCGTATCTTCACATATCTTATCAACTATATCCATTCCGTCCGTCACCGTTCCGAAGGCAGCATACTGCCCATCGAGAAACACACTGTCCTCGTGCACAATAAAAAACTGGGAAGTGGCGCTGTTGTAGTCCGATGAGCGCGCCATAGAAATGGTTCCTCTGACGTGGCTGATATCATTCTCGATACCATTCTCGGAAAACTCACCGACAATAGGTGTGTCCGATCCGCCTGTTCCGTTTCCGTTCGGATCTCCTCCCTGAATCATAAATCCGGAGATTATCCTGTGGAATGTAAGGCCGTCATAAAAACCTTCATTGACAAGATTTATAAAATTGGTGACTGTGATCGGAGCCTTGTCGGCATCGAGTTCACAGGTTATCGTTCCATAGTCTTTTACATCTATCTCAACTGTCCATTTGCCTGAGAGATAATCCCCTTCGGAAGAAGCATTTTCACTTCCTGTTTCCTCCGTCTTTGTAGACTCCCCTGTCGCTCTAGTATTTCCGCAGCCGACACCAAATGACATAGTAAGCGCTCCAACCAAAAGCGCACAGATCAATTTCCTTACGGACTTCATAACCAACCTCCATTTACCTTTTTTTAGAATACAAAAGTCCACTTTTCATAATAGCATATTTGAGATTTGTGTCAACAAACAAAGCAGGCGAAACGGCTGTTTTACCGCTTCGCCTACTGTTTTTTATCCTAGCACTACTCTCACATCATATACATCTTTTTTGTCACAGCCGCATGCCACATTTCCGGAAACCTTTTTTCCGTCCACATACATCTCTTTCACACCCTTCTCGACACGATTCGGGTTCTCAACGGTTATGTTGTAGGTTGCGCCTCTGAACTTTCTGTTGAGTTTGAATCCGTCCCAGTCCTTAGGGATACATGGGTCAACTCTGAGTCCGTCATAATCCGGCTGAATACCGAGGATGAACTGCGATACATCGACAAAAGTCCATGCCGCGGTTCCGGTGAGCCAACTGTTCTTTGCCTCTCCGAATTTCGGTGCATCCTTTCCGGCAACCATCTGTGAGTATACATAAGGCTCTGTCCTGTGGATTTCACTTATGTCCTCTATGTATGCCGGCGCCGTCTTTTTGTATATCTCAAAAGCTCTGTCTCCGCGTCCTATTATAGCTTCGGCGATGGATATCCACGGATTGTTGTGGCAGAATATTCCGGCATTCTCCTTATATCCCGGCGGATATGAAGAAATCTCGCCCAGGTTCAGATAATATTTTGTATAGCATGGCTGCTGAAGCACTATTCCGTACTTTGTATCAAGTCTCTCCTTTACAGAGTCGAGCGCCTTCTTCGCATGGCCTTCCTCAACTCCGATTCCGGCTATTATACAGAAGCCCTGCGGCTCGATAAATATCTGTCCTTCCTCACACTCTTTCGATCCGACTTTGTCTCCGTTTGCATCATAGGCTCTTACGAACCATTCTCCGTCCCATCCTGCGGTAAGTGTAGCATCATACACCACTTTCACGGCATCAAGAACATTCTTAGCCTCATCGTCTTTTCCGACAAGCTTCAGTATCTTTGCAAACTCATTGCCGTATTTTACAAACATACCTGCGATAAATACGGATTCCGCAACCGGCCCCTCCGAAGGCCCTGTGGTCTGGAAAGGCTCCCCCGGCTCTTTTGAAAAACAGTTCAAGTTGAGGCAGTCGTTCCAGTCGGCTCTTCCTATAAGAGGAAGTTTGTGAGGTCCGAGATGTGTATTTGTATAATTGAAAGATCTTCTCAAATGCTCAAGCAAGGTATCTGCCTTTGAAGAGTCATTGTCAAAATCGACCTTCTCATCGAGAATCGACATATCGCCGGTCTCCTTGAGATAAGCTGCAACTGCGGCGATAAGCCAAAGCGGATCGTCGTTGAAGCCGGATCCTATATCCATATTTCCCTTCTTTGTGAGCGGTTGATACTGATGATAAGCCGATCCGTCCTCGAACTGGGTTGCGGCTATATCGAGTATTCTCTCCCTCGCTCTGTCCGGGATGAGATGTACGAATCCCAGAAGATCCTGACATGAATCCCTAAATCCCATTCCTCGTCCGGTTCCTGACTCAAAATAAGAAGCCGAGCGAGACATGTTGAAGGTTATCATACACTGGTACTGGTTCCAGATATTAACCATTCGATCGAGTTTGTCCTCAGGGCTGTCAACCTCATATATTGAAAGGATATCAGACCAGTAATTCTTTAATGCCGCAAGTGCTGCGTCAACCTTCTCATCCGTATCAAATCTTCCGATGGCAGCAAACGCGTTGTCCTTTTTGATGACATCAGGTGCTTCCCATTTATCATCATAAGGGTTCTCGCTGTATCCAAGAAGGAATACCATGGATTTGCTCTCTCCGGCCTCAAGATGAAGCTTTATGTGATGGCTTCCTATAACGGCTCCTCCCGACGCGTGAGTGTTTGTGAGTTTTCCCTCTCTCACAGCCTTCGGATTCTCTATGCTTCCGTACACGCCCAAAAATTCATCTCTGCTGGTCTCAAATTCACAGATGTCCTTATTTACAGTGTAATATGCAAAATGATTTCTTCTCTCCCTGTATTCTGATTTGTGGAAGATGGTCGAACCTATGACTTCAACCTCGCCGAGGCTCAAGTTTCTCTGGAAGTTCGTGTTGTCATCAACGGCATTCCAGAAACAGAATTCAACATAAGAAAAAATATCTATATCTCTCGCTTTGTCAGACTCGTTTTTCACAACGAGTTTGTTTACTTCAAGTGTTTCATTCAATGGCACAAAAGCCGTAACCTCGGTTTTTATACCGTTCTTTTTTGAAGTGAACACGCTGTAGCCCAATCCGTGCCTGCACTCGTACGAATCAAGTTCAGTCTTTGTCGGCTGCCATGCCGCGTTCCATACGACATCCCCCTCTTTTATAAAGAAGTACTTTCCGTTCGTGTCTGCAGGAACGTTGTTGTAACGATATCTTGTCAGTCTCAAAAGTTTTGCGTCCTTGTAGAAACTGTACCCCCCGCACGTGTTTGAAATAAGTGTAAAAAAGTCCTTATTTCCAAGATAATTGATCCATGGCAACGGTGTCGCCGGAGTCGTTATGACGTACTCTTTTTTGGCGTCGTCAAAATGTCCGAATTGCATCTTTCAATAACCTCCTCCTCGAAAAAAAATTCGTTAATATTATAACACAACGGATATGCAATTCCACATAAATAAGGTTGAAATCCGACAATTTTACAGATATAATTTCCACTATGTGAAAAAGGAGAAAAATATGGCCGAAAACGCGAACAAAACAGTACTTGAACTTTCAAATATAAGAAAGACTTACACCTCAAAGCAGAAGGTCAAAACACTTGCTTTGGACGGAGTCAATATATCGCTTTACGAGGGAGAGGTCCTTGGAATCGTAGGAGAATCGGGATCCGGAAAGACCACAGTAGGAAGGATAATGACGGGAATTCTCACCCCTGACGAGGGAAGAGTGTCTCTCTTTGACACGGACGTAACCGACCTTAAACCAAAAAAAAGAGCTGATGAGTTTTTCCACTGCAGAATGGTATATCAGATACCACAGGAGGCCTTCGATGACAAGCACACGATCGGCGACGGTATAAGAGATGATTTAAAAAAAATAAAAGTTCCGGGAAAAAACTTAAATTCTAAAGCGGTTGAGCTTTTGGATGTGTGCGGTCTGCCTCAGGAATACCTTGAGCACTATCCTTTCGAGATGAGCGGCGGTCAATCGGTTCGCGCTTGCATCGCAAGAGCAATAGCCGTTGAGCCGGAGATTCTCGTCTGTGACGAGGTCACAAGAGCGCTCGATTCCACAGAGCAAAAGAATATATTAAGGCTGCTTTTTACCATAAAAAATGTCTATAGATTATCGATGGTTTTCATAAGCCACGACCTTTCTCTGGTCAGCCACTTTTGTGACAGAGTCGTTGTGATGGACAAAGGAAAGGTTGTTGAAGTCTCAGATGCAAAAGACATAATGGAGAATCCGAAAAGCGAACATACGAAAACTCTTATAGAGCACACAATGCTGGTTCACAGCGAGAACTCAGTTATAGGTGCAAGAGGATTTGCAAGAGCTGCCTCTCAGGCCAAAAGAGATGCCGAGCGAAAAGCTCATTCTGAGATATAAGCATTCATGACCTCTCTGCACTCCTCCATCCTTTTTGCCGTGGCCTCATCCCTTACCTTCACTCTGTCAAAAAGCCTGTTTACATAATCATGTTCTTTGACTATCAAAAGGCTCTCCGGGAAATTCAAATCGTATATATAAGCTATGTACGAAAGCCACATATCAAGATGTGTCTCCCGCTTTGAATTCAAGAGTGGCTCTCTCAATGAAAAAGTGTCATAAGCATAGTCGGATAGTGTTTCACACTCAAGCTCCTCCATCTTTATGTCAAGCATCGTATCTATATCCGAGATAAGCTTGGTGTGAAAATTGTCCAGTTTGTCCGCATCCCTGATTATCTGTGCATGAAGAAGTGTCCTTCCCGAAAGATTCTCATCCGGCATAAAGAGTCCGTGATTTTTTATGCTCTCAAATATTAGCTCGTCATATTCATCCGTATCAATGTAGTCCCTTATCCTGCCCTCCTCAAAGAGTATCCTGTTGCTCAATACGGCATGTGGAACTATAGAATCGTCAAAGCTCCCCGTCTCCTTGAGCTGAACAAATCGCCCAATGTCATGAAGCAGTGCTATAAGTCTTGCAAGATTCATATCTTCAGCGGATAACTCAAGTCTCTCACAGAGCTCTGATGCATAATTTACAACTCTATATGTGTGCCCGACTTTCAGCGCTATCTTTTTATCACTTGTGTCAAACCCTTTTAGATACACATTGAAAGATACTTTTGCGTGCTCAAAATCTATTTTTTCTGTCATTTTATCCTCCGCATTCTTAGCTTTGTCTTATTAACTATCCAACTTACAAAGACGATATAATTATTGAAGTATTGACATTTTTATCAATTTACAGATTGATTTCACATATGAATTGTAAGGGAAAGAGCTATGAAAAAACAATTACCTTTAAAACTATTTTTTATCTTCTTTATATGTTTATCCGTACTTTTTTCTGTTACCGAGAACTGTGATGCGGCAAACTACTTTATCCGTTGGAAATACTCCGGCACCGAGACGGATATGAATATCGAAAAAGGTCAGAGCTTCTATATCGGCGATTTTGTCATGATCACCTATGGGAAAGAATATTACACCGGATCTATGGTGGGCGGCACCTATGCCACCTCCGCAAAAAAGATTGCGACCGTCACAAAAAAAGGTCTTGTAAAGACAAAGAAGGTGGGGACCTGCGACATAACCTTCAAATACAAAGGAAAAACAATTACAGCTCACCTCAATGTTATCGCAAAAGGAGGCTTTAACTACACTTCACAGTATGATTCCGCCTTTTCGGCACTCAAAAAGAACGCGAAAGCCTTGAGTGTCCCGAAAAAAATATCATCCGGAAATGCAGTGACATATCTGAAAAAGCAAACAAACTATCTGTCCAAATGGGGGCAGAACACATGCCGATACACCACCTACGACGGGTATGCCAACACCTACATAAGAAATGAGAACAATACCGTGAACGAGGATCGTTCAAACGATCTGGTAGTTCCTCAGGCCGGGCGCTACCTCACACTTCTCGCAAAACTCAGGGAGTTCAAGAGAAAAAACGACCCGCTCTCCACGGACAGCACCACAAACAATTTCAAAGTAAAAAAAGTGACCGGAAGCGGTTCAACCGTCACGATCACTTTAAAAAAGGCTATATCACAGGCTCAGATTGCCGCTGTCAAAATAAAATATCCGAGTCTAAATTCCTCCGGTGACAGCGCTAAGACCGCCAAGATGAGTACATTAATATACTCGGTCAAGGCCAAAACCTATTACAGGGGAAATATCACCTTAAAAAAAGGCTCAAAAACCGTCACCGTAAAAGTGGTTCAGAATGCTTTTCCTTACTCCACTGCCGTAACGCTGACGAAGGGTACAAAGTATACCCTGCACTTCGTTCCTGAGACCTTGAGCACCTTCACCTCAAAATAATACTTATATCTGTGCCTCATACCTGAAATGTTTTTTATACCTGTGTCTCACCTGCAAGTATGCTCTTGTAATCGGCAAGATTTTTCTTGAGCAGTTCAGGTGTGTTGAGTTCGTATGGGCATTTTTTCATACATGCTCCGCACTCTATACATTTTTCAATGTCAAGCATTGCCTTCTGCCACTTCTCGGACAGCCAGTTCTTTGAAGGAGCTCTTCTTATCATGAGCGACATTCTTGCGCACTGATTGATTTCAATCCCCTGCGGGCAAGGCATACAATATCCGCAGCCTCTGCAGAAATCTCCCGCAAGTTCCTTTTTCTCTTTTTCTACAAGAGCCTTGGCTTCTTCATCATAAGCCGCCGGCTCATCAAAAAATGAAAGCCACTCTTCAAGTTCGCTCTCCCTCTGGATTCCCCAAATTGGAAGAACATTATCAAACTGAGATATATATGAGAAGGCAACTTTCGAATTGTTTATAAGTCCTCCCGCAAGTCCCTTCATTGCAATATAACCGACGTTCTTCTCCTTGCAGAGATTTACAAGCGCTATCTCCTTCTCACCTGAAAGATAGCTGAACGGGAACTGAAGTGTCTCATACAATCCGCTCTTTACAGCTTCCTCAGCGACCATTATCTTGTGGGCGGTGATACCTATGTGTCTTATGACACCCTGTCTCTTCATATCTTCCATGAACTCATACATTCCGGTTCCGTCTCCCGGCTTGTATACGACACCGGCGCAGTGAAACTGATAGATGTCAATATAATCAGTCTTCAGATTCTTAAGTGAGGTGTCGAGCTGCCTTTTGAGTTCCTCTTTATCCTTTGCCTGAGACTTGGTGGCAATATATATGTTCTTTCTCACATCCGAAAGAGCATTTCCAATCTTTTCCTCACTGTCGGAATAAGCTCTTGCCGTATCAAAAAATATCATTCCACCCTCATAAGCACGTCTCAATATTCGAATCGAAGTTTCCATATCATCCCTCTGAATAGGGAGCGCTCCGAAAGCATTTTGCGGAGATACTATTCCGGTGGACCCCAATGTGACATTTTTTAAGGTTTTGCTCATAATTTCATCCTTTCTGTTCAAGTCGGTTTCCGCGTGCCTGATATTGAATTTCGCGGAGAGTTTATCTCAATCAAAGATTGTAAATTCGACTTAGATAAAATGATTATAATTCTCATTTTCATTTTGCACCATATCCAATAATTAAAAAAAATGCTTTATTTTGTATACATATATGATATTCTCTATTATTAAGAAAACATTGGGGGAAAAACTAATGCCAAACCACAATCATCAAAAAAAGATTGCTTTGATAAATGACATTTCAGGTTTCGGAAGATGTTCCGTTGCCGTACAGCAACCTGTCATATCTATGCTCAAAGTTCAGTGTTGTCCGATACCGACGGCGATTTTTTCAAATCACACAGGCTTTTTGGATTTCTATCACCTGGACTTCACCGATTATATGGAAAAATATATTGAGATGTGGAAAAAACTGGGTCTTAAATTCAACGGAATATGCACCGGTTTTTTGGGGTCTGCAAGACAGATAAACATCGTCAGTGATTTCATAAATGATTTCAAATCAAAGGGAACTTTAGTGATAGTCGATCCCGTTATGGGCGACTACGGAAAACCATATCCGACTTATACCAAAGAGATGTGTGAGCACATGAAAGAACTTGTAATCCTATCCGACATAGTGACTCCGAATCTCACCGAGGCATGCATACTGACAGGCATCAAGTACAGAGAAAAATGGACAAAAAGGGAGCTTTTAGCACTCGCCAAAAAGGTGTCCGATATCGGTCCTTCAAAGGTTGTTATAACCGGCATCCCGCAAAAAACTTTTGTATGCAACTACTGTTATGAGAAGGGCAAAGAACCGAAGCTTCTTAAGACTCACAAGATAGGAACTTCCAGATCCGGCACCGGCGATATCTTCACGGCAATAATAGCTGCCGATGCCATAAACGGTGTGGACTTTTTTGCATCCGTAAAGAAGGCTTCGCAGTTCATAAAGAAATGCATACTCCGTTCAATAGAGCTTGACATACCGCTTACCGACGGCGTCGCTTTCGAGGAGATACTCTACAAGCTCAGCGCAAAGTAGTCTTCGGTCAAACTTATCACTCAAACAAAAGACAGAAGAATATTACAATTATTACAAAGGAAGGTACGATCAATATGAAAAAAGGAATGACTATTCTCTATGAAGTTCACAACAATCTATATGTAAATCTTACAAACAAATGCCCATGCGCCTGCACCTTCTGTCTGAGGCAGAACATGGATACGGTGAATAAGGACTCCGACGACACCCTCTGGCTCCTCAGAGAGCCGACCGTCGAAGAGGTCAAAAAAGAATTTGAAAAATTTGATATGGACAAATATGAGGAGGTTGTTTTCTGCGGATACGGAGAGCCTACCGAGCGTCTTGATGCCCTTCTTTCCGTCGCTTCATTTGTAAAAGAAAAATACAAAAAGACCATCCGCGTAAACACGAATGGTCTTGCAAATCTTATTCATAACAGAGATACCGCTCCGGAATTCAAAGGGCTTGTCGATGTGATATCAATAAGCTTAAACACTCCCGATCCGGTTGCATACCAGGCTATCGTTCGAAGCAAATTCGGAGATATCTCCTTTAATGAGATGCTCAAATTTGCAGGTGAGGTAAAAAACTACGTGCCGAAAGTGATTCTCTCGACTGTAGATACAACAATAACCCACGAGCAGGAAGACAAATGCCGCAAAATCTGTGAGGATCTCGGAGTGACCTACAGAATCCGCGCTTGGGAATCCTAAAATCAGATATATCTGTTTAAGAATTCTCCGAGCACCTCTTTCTTTATCGGTTTGAGCAATACATCGTTCATACCGGCATCAAAGAATTTCTCTCTGTCGCCCTTTACCGCATCTGCGGTGAGAGCGATTATAGGGATGGTTCTGTAATACTCGGAATCCATAGCCCTTATCCTCTTTGTCGCCGTGATACCATCACATTCAGGCATCATATAATCCATAAATATAAGATCGAAAACTTCTCCGGAAGCCATTATATTTACAGCTTCCTCACCGCCCGATGCGGTGACGGTCTCTACACCGAATTTCTTTAACAAAAGCGATATAACGGAAAGATTGACCTTATTGTCATCGACAACAAGCACCTTCGCTCCGGCCTTCTTGATCTTTGCAAATCCGACCTTGCTCTCTCCCGGTTCATCAGCATTCTCCGCAATTCCCTGTTCAAACCAGAAAGAGAACTCAGAGCCTTTGCCATACTCACTGGAAACTTTGATATCTCCGCCCATAAGCTCAGTGAGACGCTTTGCGATGGAAAGTCCCAGTCCCGTTCCTTCCTCACCTCTGTTCTTTAAAGTATCAACCTTTTCAAATGCCTCAAAGACTGTAGGTATAAGGTTTTTCTCTATACCGACTCCGGTGTCTTTTACGGAGAAGGAAAGCTTTCCGTTCTTCTCATTTATACTCTCCCAGCGAGTCGTCAACGTGATAGTTCCCTCATTTGTATATTTAACTGCATTTGAAAGGATATTCATCACAACCTGCTCAACTCTCGTCTCATCCCCGTAAAGATAAGGAGGTACGCTCTCATCGAGATTTGTCTCAAGCTTAAGTCCCTTGTCCTCTATTCTCACAAGGTTTAAGCTTATCATATGATTTATCATCTTGTTGTAATCATACTTTGTCTTGACAATCTGGAACTTGTTTGCCTCAATCTTTGAAAAGTCGAGGATATTATTTATAAGCTCAAGCAGGAAATCTCCGCTGCTCTTTATGGTATTGAGTTTCTCCTTTGAATCGTCATCAAGTTCATCCTTGTCGAGGAGAATGTCGGTGAGTCCTATAATAGCATTCATAGGAGTTCTTATATCATGGCTCATATTTGCCACAAAATCCGATTTTGCAAGATTCGCATTCTCCGCATCTATCTTCGCCCTGTTAGCCTCATTGAGCGCCGCTCTGAGCTGTACTCTCTGCTTATTGAAGGTACGCCGCATCTCTATCGTATCGGTGATATTCTGGCACAGTATAAGACAATATGGCTCATCCTTAACATTCGTAAAATTGATTGAAACCTCATAGAACTGCTCGCTTCCGGCTCTGTTTATAGCAAACATATCCTTCTCGAGATTCTCAGCATCATAGTTGCCTCTCTCATATTTTTTAGGAAGCGATTTCAAAAACTCTCTGGCCCTGTAAGCATTGCTCTTGTCCATCAGAGCCACTATGAACTCATCAGCCCACTCGTAATAGTTGTCCGCTTCAAATTCCTGACCGGCCATACTTCCGGTAAAAAACTCTGCCCTGATTGATGAATCTTTAAGATTCACCCTAGCAAATATATCATAGGCACGTCTGACAATCTGCGTCATCTGCTCCTCATTGTAATAGGCTTTGTACTCCGAGGACACATCAGTAAATACAAAATTTCTTCCGATGACCTGCCCCCTGTTGTTGTTCATTATGGAGAATGCACACTTCTGATAAGTGTCCCCGATCTGAATTATCTCTTCCCAGTTTGAATCGAGAGGTTTTTCGATATGATATAGCTCAAGAAATTCATCGAGCTGAATAGTCTCATCAATCTCAGGAAAAAGATTGTATGCCTTTGCGCTAATAACAGCCGGCTTTCCGTCAAAATCAAAGAGCATTACCGCTAGATCCGCATACTGTATCATAAGACCGGACACCATATTGGTGAAACGCCTTCTGTATCTGTAGGTAAAATAGTATGTAAGATAGACAATTATGGCATTTGCGGCATATCTGAAATTCACTGCTATCGAACTTGAAATATTGATATAGAGAATCTCAAAGAGGGCCGATGCCATAAAGCATCCCCATATAATGCCGTATCTGTACTTGAAAAAATAAGGTGTCTCCCAGGTCTTGTAGAGAATGAGTCCGCTCAAGATAATAAGCATGCCGATAAGAAGAACCACATGCCATCCAACCATAGGGCCGGTGCTATATGCGTACATCTCCCCCGGAAGCCCCTCATTTATAAGTTTTACCTTTATCACATTGTCCGTCTTGACATTGTAAAGAAGATTTGCGACATCGATAAGTACAAGTATCCCAAGTATCCTTGAAGCCGTCTTCTTGATCTTCATCGGCATCTTGAGATAATGCCAGAGGAAAACCGCAAAATAGAAGGATTCAAAATCCATAATGCAGGCTACAAGTGTGTAACATACTCTGGCCTGATTCTCATTTATTACCCAAAGGTTAACTCCGTAAATAATACATTCAATGAAAAAAAGGCCGCAACACATAGCCAAGGATCTCTTCATCCCCAGCTCATTCCCGTCTTTCGGCCTTTCTGTGGCTAATATAAAAAGCAAAATTACATTCAATGCCGCCGCCACACAATATAGAATTTTCCCCCATGACATGAAGTATGGTGCCGTTACGATAAATACATCAGGTTGCACTTTCTTCCATTCCCTTCTTATAGAAAAATGAATCTATAAACTGCCTGAATTCTCTGGCAGGCATATCTTTTAAAAGATATCCGTCGGGATTCTCATTTATAGCATCCCTGACCTTGTCCATATCTTTTACACCGGTCAAAAAGATAACAGGTATCTTTTCCGTCTCCGGCTCATGTCTTATCATTGAAAGACACTGTTTCCCGTCGCAAATAGGCATAAGATAATCTATAAGAATCAAATCAGGCTCTATCCTCGAAAGGGAGATAATCCCCTTCATTGCCGATGATGCAACCGTAACATTGTATTTTCCGTCGAGAAGGCTCTTTGTCTTCGCGAGAGAAATCTTGTTGTCGTCAATTATAAGAATTCTTTTTCTGCTGAGCTCATTGTCAATGACATTCTCAACATTCGTCATTATTCGTCTGAATCTGTCTACGGCAAAAGGTTTCTCAACCTCCCCCGGTATAACCTCCTCCGGCAGTGCCCTTTTTATGGATTCAATATCCTCCTTCGTACCGATTGGGATTACGAATTTGCTCTTCTCTATACAAATATCCTTCATAAATACCAAAAGGTTCAAAAGAGCATTCGAATCCATTCCCGAAGGGGAGATAAAAAAGACGTCCGTAGTGGGAACCATGTTGTTTATCGATGAAACGAGAGGTTTCAACATAGTAACCCCATATCCGTTGTCCTCTAGCATACCTCTCATGGATCCTATTACAAAATTCATTTCATACGAAATAATTACGACATTTTTGTTCATCCAACCACCTCATTTAGTTTTGCACAAGCATCCTTGTACATATCGAGAAGTTTGTCGGTATGTGCATCAATAAATTCTTTGTCTGTTCTCTGTCCCGCATCCTGGAGTTTTTCGGCAAGATCGCCAAGTTCCATAAGTCCGACGGTCCTCGACGCACTCTTTAATCCATGTACAAGAATGGTGTAGTTTTCAAAATCGTCCTCTTCATAGGACTTTTTTATTCCGTTATATGTATCATTGAAATCTTCCAGGTATGTCTGCATGACAATGAGAAGTATATCTTCCTCACCCGTAAGTTCAATCGCTTTATCATAGTCAATTCCCATCGAAATAAGTTTGTCTCTCATCAATTTACACTCCCTGTCATAAAACTATTCTATAAGTCGGCTGCCGCCTCTTTGATTGCATTGAGAAGTTCGTCGTATGTCTCGTAAGCTTTTATCTCAGGGAACTGTGCCTTTATGGCATCGGTGCTCTTGAACAAAAATCCTGCGGCACTGTTTTGAATCATTCCCATATCATTGTAGCTGTCTCCGCTTGCGATAGTGTCGTATCCGATGGAATGCAATGCCTTTACAGTCGTAAGTTTTGACTGTTCAACCCTCATCTTAAAGCCGGTTATCTCACCGTCATCTGCCACTTCCAAAGTGTTGCAGAATATTGTCGGATATCCGAGCTTCTTCATGAGCGGTTTAGCAAACTGCTCGAAAGTATCACTTATTATTATAACCTGCGTCATAGCACGGAGTTCATCCAAAAACTCTTTTGCTCCCGGCATAGGATCAATCTTTGCTATGGTCTCCTGAATCTCCTTGAGTCCAAGGCCGTGCTCTTTCAAAATACCGATTCTGTATTTCATGAGCTTGTCGTAATCCGGCTCGTCTCTCGTTGTCTTTTTAAGTTCCGGAATGTTCGTCTCCTCGGCGAATTTTATCCAGATTTCAGGTACCAAAACTCCTTCTAGATCCAGGCATACTATGTACATTTTTTCTTCCTCGCTATCCTATATTATTATTCCGTGTTCTGCGCTTTTTGACGCTTTTTAGGATGTCAAAAAAACATCCAAAGTCAAAAAAGGCATAAAATCAAATATATTATATCACAAAAAAAACAAACCAAATACATATAATTAAGTATTTGGTCTGTCTTAGCAATTTCTATTGATTAGTTGAGATTTTTTATCAGTCTGCCTGTGTTATATCAGAGCCGAAATATTTCTCTGAGAGTTCGCTTAAAGTTCCATCCTCGGCAAGCTCTGCGATCGCCTCGTCCATAGCAGCTTTTAATGAGGCTGTCGCCTCCTCCTTTCTTACAGGTGCGGATACGTATGAGGCATCCTCCGTAAGAGCAACTATCTTGATATCCGTATCAGGTTTCTCTTTGAGATAATCATAGATTGAAACCTCTGCGTTGAGTGTTGCATCGACTCTTCCGGATACAAGCATCTCCATCGTCTGTGCGAGATCGTCAACCGCTGTACACTCTGCACCATAGCTCTCCGCGAGGAGCATATATGTTGAGTTGATACTGTTTGCAGTTGTCTTTCCGTCAAGATCCTCGAATGAAGTGATATCTTCATTGTCACCCTTTACCACAAGAGCTGTACGGATGTATGCGTAAGGATCGGTAAAATCGTACTTCTCAGCCCTCTCCTCGGTTATCTCAACTCCGTTAAATGTTGTATCATATCTTCCGCCGTCAATTCCGGCAAAGATTCCATCCCAGTCAACCTCGACG
>JAILHT010000064.1 GCA_024695665.1 Lachnospiraceae bacterium | reverse complement strand
GCAAAAGACAGAGACATTTGCATCCTCATATATCTTTTCCGTCATCAGTCTGCCTTCTTCTTGCACAACTTTGCCATGCGATAAACTCTTGTTGCATTTATGAGGAGCTGTTTTCTGGTGAGTACTCCCTTCTCTATTCCTTTTAAGATATCTTTTACATCATCTTTGCATCCGGGCATTACAAGGTCTCCTCCCGCAGCGGCTATCAGAGAAGCCTTTGGTCCTCTGTATTTTGAGGATTTGTCAAAAGTTCCTCCCATGACTATCCAGTCAGTCATCACTATTCCGTCATATCCGAACTCACATCTTAGAATTTCTTCTATTATACTTCTGGACTCGCTGGTATGTCTGTTGTTCAAGAGATTGTAGGATGTCATGACTGCCATAGGCTGTGACTCTTTGACACAGATTTCAAATCCCTTAAGATAAATCTCCCTCATCGCTCTCTCGCTCACATGGCTGTTGCTGTTGTATCGGTTTGTCTCCTGATTGTTTGCGGCATAGTGCTTTATCGTGGTGCCACAGCCATTATGCGACTGTACACCCCTTGTTATTGCAGCAGCAAACTTTCCGCTGACAAGCGGATCCTCCGAGAAATACTCAAAGTTTCTTCCGCATCTGATATCCCTGTGAATATTCAAGGCCGGAGCGAGCCAAAGCTGTACATTGAATCTCTCCATCTCATCTCCGACAAGATCGCCAAGACTCTCCGCAAGTTCAATATTGAAGCTCTGGGCAACAGCTGTTCCGATAGGAATTGCTGTTGCGTACTGATCATATATCTCGCCTTTGACCGGCAGTTTTTCCTTGAATTTTAAGAAGGACATCACAGGCTTTGGCATGAGATTCTCGAAGCTCTCAGGCAAACCGAGTCCTACAGGGCGCACACCTTTTTTGTTTTTTACATAAAGCTTGCTCAGCCTGAGTCCCGCCGGTCCGTCTGCCATCACAAGCGTAGGGAAGCCCTCCTCCCCATACGGATTTGCAGTCTGTCCTGCCGCACCCGCAACATCTTTTCCTGAATCGCCTATAACCCCCGATATTCCACCGTACGGATTAAAAGCGCCGACATTCATATATGCGAGAGTCTCATTATCCATCTCGTTGACGAATGCATCTATATCATATTCTCTGTCATAAGATACATGCTCTTTTTCCACTGTGTCAGCATCAAGTTTTATCCTTTTAGCATTCTTTGGAATCTCCGGTGAAGGTTTGTCAAAAGGTTTGAAATCCGGCGCGCCGCTGTCACCTATACAATTGTATACTTCTTTTGTGATGATATCACAATCCACCTCCAGGACACCTGCGACCTTTGTGTCTCTAGATGAATTTCCGATATTTATTACATAATCTCCTTTCTCAAGGATAAATCTCGCATTCTCCCTGTCATATCCGGCGAGATCTCTGACATCAAAACAAACGCATACCTCCTGTGATCCTCCCGGCATAAGCTCTTTTGTTTTTACAAATCCCGCAAGCGTCTGATAAGGTCTGTCAAGCCTTCCGTCAGGCACATTCACATAGACCTGCACAACCTCTTT
This sequence comes from Lachnospiraceae bacterium, assembly GCA_024695665.1. Lineage (GTDB taxonomy): Bacteria > Bacillota > Clostridia > Lachnospirales > Lachnospiraceae > JAILHT01. Next base: position 29,585 of record JAILHT010000064.1, on the reverse strand, counting down.
GCCGGCGTGTTTTCCTGTATTTTTTACAGTCGCGTATACCGAAACTTCGGTTTTTTCTATTGTCACATCCCCTGCATCAACGGAAAAATCTGTGTATCCAAGTCCGAATCCAAACGGGAACATAGGTGTTTTTTTCATCGTGTCGAAAAATCTGTATCCAACATATATTCCCTCTTTATAATAGGTATCATCCCTTCCGCCGAAGTCACCTATCTGACTGTAGTCCCTCCAAGAGCTCCAGGTGGTTGTGAGTTTTCCCGAAGGATAATACTTTCCAGTCAAAATCTCCGCAAATGTCTTTCCTGTAACAACTCCCAGCTGTGACAACAGCAAAATATTTGAAACCTCAGATACAGGCGAAAGATCCACCGGTCCGCCCACATTCAAAACAAGCATAAACCTGTCATATTTTTCATTTATCTCAAGTATGTCCCTAACCTCGGTGTCTGAGAGCAGGATATCTCCCTTTACAGCCTCTCTGTCACTTCCCTCTCCGGATATTCTTGAGAGAACATATACGGCCACTTCACCCTCGCCATCCAAAGGTATTTTATATTCCGGTTCCGGCATGACCTTTCCCATGCTCTCCATAACCGCAAGCGTATGATGCTCTTTTGCGGTTCTCTTCAACTTTTCATAAAATTTGACCTTTGCCTCGTCATAAATCTCATCATATCTGTCAAGCCATGCTTTCGTGGTTATCTCAAATCCCTCATTTTTCAATCCTCTTTCGATGTTGATTGAAAATCTTGAATTCACTTCGCCTGATCCCGTTCCCCCTTTTACGGTATGTCTGGCGCCGCTTCCGTACAGAGCGATTCTGCAAGGTTCATCAAGAGGAAAACTCCCGTTTTTTTTCAGAAAAAGTGTGCACTCAGGCGCACTCTTACGAACTTGTCTAAGATGTTTTTTTTCATAACCATATAGAACTTTTGCCATATAAAAACCTCCCATTATTTAGTTGAAAAGCACTTAAGTACCATGTTATACTCTATAATGTTTCTAAATGTGTTACATTTACAATTCCGTATCGCTTTATATGCATCCGGAATGTGCACATTTCCATATAATTTTACAATATTGCTTTTGAATTATGAAGTTAAAACGATTCAATTCAAGATTATTTAATATAATCTTTACAATTCTGTTGTTGTTTATTTTTTCCTATCTGATTATAGGTGAAATGGTGCACGAAGCAGAGGCATCTCTTACACACAGAAACATATATCTGATAGAGAAAAAATGGACTGTCGAGGGTGGCGATTATGATGGCGAAACCCTTGTTTTGCCATGTAATCTTGACTCTGAAGTCACAGAGAAATTCACAATCGTAAATACTATGCCAACCATCGTAGGTTTCTCTCACATAGGGATATTCAACCATGCAAATGCACTAAACGTCTACATAGATAACGAGCTTAGGTATTCCTTTAGTCCGTCAAAACTCGACTCGGTTGGGCTTGACTGGCCTGCACTGTGGGTCTATTTTCCGATTTACCCAAACGATTCCGGGAAGGAGATAGTCATAGACTTTTTCCCATCCGCTACGGAAAATGTTCATTACATAGGTGAAATTGCGGTCGGCGACATGTTTTCTCTCGCAATCCACTCCTTAAAAACCAGCCAGGTTGAGATAGCTCTGGCGCTCTCAATGTTGCTTTTGTCGTTGGTTGTAGGCATCTCATGCATTGTCACTGAGAAAGCATTAAAACTTGAACTTTCTCTAAAATATATGACAATTGCGGTATTCAACGTCTCTCTGTGGATAGTTTTAAATTCAGTGGCAAGACAGTTTATCATGCCAAACGTGTCCATAGCCAGGGACTGTGCTTTTATGATGGTGAGTGTCCTTCCGATAGCTTTTTGTCTCTATATGGATTCTCTCCAGCAGCGTCGATACCACCATGCGTACAGAATTATCGAAATGCTCTGCATGACCAACGCCATTGTATCGATTGTTCTTCACCTGAATAAGATAATCGGATTGTCGTCAGGTTTTTATATCTCGGCTGCACTTATAATAGCAAGCGTTATACTTGTCATCTGCACCTTGATAATGGACTTTAGGCAAAAGACCACAAAAAATTATAAGCTGTCGGCTACCGGCGTGCTGGTACTTGGCTTCTGCGCGATATTCCAGCTTTATCTGTACAAGACAAACCAAACCTTTGTGTCTGGAAGTTCGGTGCTTTCCTTCGGAATGCTGATGCTCATGGTATTTTCCACAGCTGATGCAATAGTCTCTCTTTCAAAGGTTCACTCCGAGAGAGCTGTCGCTGTCGAACAGATAAGAAAAATGTCTTTAGGCACAATGGAGGCCATGGCAAAAACTGTCGATTCAAAGTCGCCGTACACTGCGGACCACTCCGCAAAGGTAGCTGCATACGCTGTCGCACTCGCAAGAAAAATCAATCTTCCGGAGGATGAGATTGAAAGCATTCACTATGCCGCTCTTTTACATGACATAGGAAAACTAGGAACTCCCGACACTGTTCTAAACAAACCGGGAAAACTCACAGATGCAGAGGAAAGCGTATTCAGAAATCACGCAAAGCTGGGATCTGATATATTGAAAAACATAGATTCACTCGACATGGCTGCCGAGGTAGCTCTCCATCACCATGAGAGATATGACGGTCTCGGCTATCCTGACGGATTGAAGGGCGATGAGATACCTCTATACGCCCGCATTGTTGCAATCGCGGATAATTTTGATTCCATGACCTCAAACATCAACTATCAGTTTGAAGATGAAAACACAAGTGTTCCGGTCGAACTCTTAAAAGGCAGAGGTACAAAATTTGACCCGATCCTTCTCGACAACTTTCTTGAGCTATACACGGACGGAACTCTGGCATCGATCGACAAGGACTATACCAGAGAGATGACAGAAACCACAACAGGTGAGCTTTTGTCCACCTTCCTAAATACTGTTGCGGAAAGCAAACAGACAGAAGATATCGATTTTCTGACAGGCGTGCTCACAAGGCAGGCCGGTGAGCCAAAAATCGTAAATGCTCTCCTTGAGACCGACGGTTACCTGGCCTTTATAGACCTCGACAACCTCAAGCACATAAATGATACACACGGTCACACAAGCGGTGACAACGTAATAAAACTAATCGGAGAAACTCTTGCTGAGCTCGGAACTGACGGAATAACCTGCAGACTAGGAGGAGATGAATTTCTCTATTTTATGCCGCAATTCAACAGAGCAAAGGCTGAGCAGAAAGCAAAAAAAATCTTAACCGAATTCGACCGCAGAAAGAAAAAGGACGAATCCTTGGAGGAGGCATTCCTCTCTATGGGACTCACAAAAACATCTGCCGGAGAGTTTTTCCAGGATGTTTATGAAAGAGCCGATCACGCTCTCTATTACAGAAAAAAGAACGGAAAGGCCGGATATTTCTTCGCAGAAGATTTTGATCAATAAAACAAGAAGCGGTTTGATTCCCATTATTTGATGGTAGTCAAACCGCTTTTTTATTTCTTTTTCATTTTACATTCTGAGTATTCTGCAGGCAATCTCATACGGTAGTCTCTCCTCCGCATTCTCAAGATTGCAACCTAAAAGTTCTTTTATCTTGTTCATTCTGTAGGTGATCGTATTTCTGTGAATATACATTTCTTTTCCCACTGCTAACACGCTTCCGTCAAATCTAAGATAGTTGTACAACGTCTCCTCATAATTGCTGTCGTGCTCCTTATCATAATCGAGAATAGGTTTTAACATTTTTTCGCCCATCTCATAGAGAAGTGTCTTGTCAGTAACCGCAAGAAAAAGTCGGTCCACACCAAGCTCGTCGAATTTCAGCCTGCCTGTCTTTTTTCTTAACGCTCTCTTAACAGCTGCTTCCGCCCTTCTGTATGAAAGATGCAGGTTTGATATGTCCTTCACGCAGCTTCCTATTCCTATGGCCACCGGCGTGTCCGGCATACGCCTTATAAGCCTCTTCTCAAAACCGTCCACAATGTTATCGAGTGTCTTCTCGTTCACAGCATTCGCTATCAGGACAAAATATCCATCATAATAGAAAAAATGCGCATTGTGGGAAATATTTTCCATATAGATCTGCAGTCTGTAGCCTATTCTTTTTCTCTCGACCGTGTCCATCGCATCGAGATTTCCGGTCGTCATAAGAACCGCCTGAAAATCTCCGTCAACATCGAATGTCTGCAAAAGCTCGTTCGCATAATGCTCCCTGTCCTCATAATTCTCTATGGCATCTATAAGCGCTGCGGATATCTTCTCATCAGTTGTTCCTTGTAAGAATATTCTCACACTGAAGTCTTTTATCATATCGGTGATAACCACATTCCAGGGCACTGTAAGAAGAGGCAAATCCATCGTATTGCACAGATCTATTATCTTTTTCGGGACCTCGGTCATATAGTATCCGGTATTTAAAATAAGTCCGGCCGCATGGTGCTGGTCCAGCTCTATGACAAGTTTCTCAAGTTTCTTCTCGCTCGTAAAGCCAAGCCCCGTTGTAACAGCAAGCTCTTTTCCACTGAAGTTTGATATTATTGTCAGATCCTCAACCATCATAAGCCAGCTGATAGAGTTCGCCCATCCGTTGTTTCCTGCTATAAGCTTCATCTCGTATCTTTCGGCTCCTATTATAAGCATATCTTCCACGGTAAATCCCATATTGATCCTCCGACACAAAAATTGTTTGTTTCTATCTGTTTAATCTAATACAGATTTTAACACCGTTGTGCTGTCAGCACAATATTTTTGTATATTTTCTATTCACTTGCATATAGGAAATTCCTCCCGGCATGTTAAGATATAGTAAAGAAAGGAACACAAAAAGAAGTTCCTAAAAAGGAGGGGTCGATATGAAGGATATGACGATGTATAATATCGGTTTCAACGAGACAAACGACACAGAACCTGAGTGGATGAAGGAGGAGCGCTACGAGTATTGCGAGGACTTCATTGACAAGTTTAAAATGACTCCTCTGACAGATTTGGCAAATGCTCTTAAGGCATTTATGTCAAAAGGAAAAGCAGTTATCTAAAAGTACATTGTTACCATATACAAGGGTTTTTACAAATAGAAACCGGAATGTTTTTTATACATTCCGGTTTCTTATTTTATTAGTCGTTATGCACAAATGTTATAAACATCGGCGTTTTTTATTCATTACTTGCTTTTACCTGTTTTTTGGGGATATGTATTATCTTATCCCCAGCACTTCAACTGGCCAAAAGCTCCCTGAAATCGTCGGCGCAGACCGGCTTCGAGAAGTAATATCCCTGAATACTGTCACAGGCATGCTCTTTTAAGAAATCCACCTGTTCCTCAGTCTCTACTCCCTCAGCGGTAACGCTGAAACCGAGATCCTTTGCGAGTGCTATCGTATGTTTCATAAGGCTGTCGCCGCTCGCATTTCCAATATAATCGACAAGACTCTTATCAATCTTTAAGGTGTCATATTTCATCATATTCAAAGCGGACAAAGACGAATAGCCTGTTCCAAAATCATCGATATGAATAGGGAATCCCAAGACGGTAAATCTGTTTGCCATATCCCTGATAACCTCGTTTGTCTCCGCCACGGATTCTGTTATCTCAAGCGGAACGAGCTCCGCAGGAACACCTATATTCTCCGCTATAGCGCGATATGTATCTACAATCTTATCAAAGAAAAGACTTGCTCTCGAGACATTTATAGATATCGGAACCGTCTTTCCAAATCTCTCAATCCACTCTTTCTGCTGTTTGCAAACTGTTCTGAACACATACTCATCAAGCTGAGGAATCATTCCGTTTTTCTCAAAAAGAGGGATAAAACTTCCCGGATAAATAAGATGTCCGTCCTTCGCTCTCCATCTGATAAGTGCCTCAGCACCTATCATCTGCCCGTCTTCAGGCGAGAATTTCGGCTGATACCAAACCTCAAACTGATGGTTCTTTAAGGCATCGTCAAAATCATCCTCCATCTTTTTCTCCTCGATGGTCTTCTCCATATCCTCAGGTCTGTAGAACGAGTAATTGCAAACACTACTGCTCTTTATATTGTGTTTTGCGGTATTCGCCTCACTTATAGCGACATTTGTTCTCATACCTACACGCCACTTTGTGACACCGAAATATACGCTTATCTTCGGTATCTCAAACAGTGCAACAAGCGCCTCAACGTTTTCCGTAATCCTCTCCAAAATGTTATTTACAAGCATTTCATCCAGAGAATCAATAAAAAATATAAAATGGTCTGCATTAAGATGACCGTAGAATCCCACTTTATCAACGTATTTCTCTATGATTGAGGACACGTTTCTCAGAATGAGATCTCCTTTGGACATTCCACAAATCTCATTTACTATCTTGAAAGATCGAATGTCAAGTGTTACCACAAAACCTTCGTTATTCACTTTTTTCAAGGATTCGTTAAAGAAGCTGAAGTTCCTTCCACCGGTAATCACATCCTCATATGCGAGATGCATAAGTTCCACATTCTTCTCGCTGCTGACATTCGCAAATCCTATAACAGCCTTTGTCAGATTGTCCGGTTCATCGGAGAGATTTACCACCTTGATTCTGATATGCTCGGTCTTCTCATCACGCAATATTCTGAAATCGTGCGTGAAAATCTTTTTTTCAAGCAGTTCTCTCTCCATATTTTTCCTGGTGAAGATAACCGCCATCTCAAGCTTTTCCTCATCGACGACATTGTCTTTGATATACTTCGCCATAATCTTTTCAAAAGATTTGTTCTCATTCAGCATATCTCCGTATCTGTCACGGACGTGATCTTGTGTTCTGAATACTTCTATGTAATTTTTTTCGAAATCTATAAGAAAAATGTTCTCGTAATCTCCGGTGAGCAACTGAACATGTTCAATCATTCTCATGTGCGCATCGAGATTCTGAATCATTCCGGACACAACAGTAGCGCATCCGTTCCGATCCTTATCAAGAACAGCCATTGATATTCTGTAATTTTCTCTTCCGTCGTATGATCTTACATTGTCTGAAGCACTCTGTTCTCCTCCCATTATCTTGCGAAAGATTTCGGAGCACTTCTTTTTGTCACTACTGTATATCAGATTTTCCGGGAAACTTCCGGGCTCTATTGTATAGCATTTTTTACATTTAAATTTGCTACAACTCTCATCTGACATAATAATGATCTTATCTTGAGGATAAAATCTGAATGAATATACATCCAGAATACCGAACCCTCTCTGAACATCCATATCCGGTTCAACATATTCTTTGCCGTTAAAAGAAACCTTCTTCAAAGCAAGCACCCTAACCCAATTTTTTTTGCGTCATTTATAATTACTGCTCAAAAAAAGACGCGGATATATAAATCTATCCACTAAATATAGTATCTTATTTCGCTTTTGAAACATATAGTTCAAAAGATACAAAAAAAATACAAAAATTGTACAATTGACAAAAAACTTGACGTCTCACCGCAAATACGATATATTTTTAATGTTCGTTATTTATGAACAAATGCAGGAATGGCGGAATTGGCAGACGCGCAGGCTTCAGGTGCCTGTGGTAGCAATATCGTGTGGGTTCAAGTCCCATTTCCTGCATTTTTTTATGTTCAAAATTATCCTATTCTATTTTCTTATAAACTTATTGTCCGCCTCATACTCATCGCCGACAAAACGCTCTATAGTCATATGTAAGTCATACTTCTCACGAAGCTCTGCCAGTTGCTTCATCATAGGTGATGCGTGATGCAGATCAATCGCTTTCTGGTCAACCCAAGAGTCAATCAATAATATTGTTTCCGGATCATCCAGTGGTTGAAAGTACTGGTATCTCAAATTGCCCTCTTCGGCTCGAATAGCCTTTGCTATACCAGAAGACTCCATCTCCTCTGCAAATGCTTTAGCGCTACCGTTTTCCCCTTTGTAATACAGATTTACAGTTATCATATTCGTCCTCCTTATCGATCAAGCCTTAGCTGTATTCCTATACTCCAGCTTGTTTCTCATATCATTCATAAACTCATTATACATCATCTTTCCTCTCTATTGACAAAAGAAATCCCCTATACCATCTACACCTTCACAGCTTAGATGATGGGGATTTCTTTCACTTCGTAATATAGGGGAGAGTTATATGAAAAAGATTTTGGTTTTTCAAAGGTTTTGCTTCCTTTGATGGTTCTTATAATACTCCCTGTTTGTGTTTTAGTTTTGTTGTATTTTTGAAGGATTTGTGAATTGTCATATATCATCCGACTCACTGTAGCTTGAAAAAAGCGCCTTTCTGGTGTCCTCATCGAGAGAATCAAACAGATAGTGCTTGTGTGTGCTGACATCCGAATTCTCCTTGAAAGTTGCAACGGCACTTTTTGAAGCCACCTTTATCTCATTCTCAAGTTCTCTCGCTGATGTGAGAAGGCACCCCTGTCCTCTTATTATTATCTGCTCGATGCCGTCCGAAGTAGCCACCGTCACTTTATATTTCTTTCCGTATTCGTGTGCAAATTTTTCGATGTACTGATCTGCTGTCTCAGCCTCTTTTGTGAAGACCACATGCACGTTATGATAATCATATATTTCGGTCGGATGCTCTTTTAGTCTGTATGCATCAAAGACAACTATTATATTTATCTTCTTTATCCCCTGATAGTTTGACATGATGTCGAGAAGTCGTCCTCTCGCTCCGTCTATTGTAGTCTTCGCGAGTTCAGAGAGCTCCTCCCACGCAAAAATAATATTGTATCCGTCGACAAGAAGATACTCCTCCCTACTTTTGTTTTTGTTTCCGAAGGACATGGTGACAGACGAACCGGATGTATTTCTAAATGCCGGATTCACCTTGGTCTTCTTCCATTTGTTCTTCTTTGCATTGCTGTTTGCATGAGAGATGGAATTGATGATTGAATCAATCTCATCCGTTCCGATTGCAATCTCCTCAGTCTTTCTGGTCGGATAAGGCAGCGGAGCCTCCTCAAATTCTTTATTTTTTGTCGCGTCTACCGTATATGAATTCTCAAGTATCTCAACACCGCTGTCGATGTGTGCGTACATAGGCACCATATCCCACTCGACAAGATAGCCTGCCCCGTGTGCGCAAAAGACTGATGCTGAAGGATTCCTAAGATCGGCATTCGGATCGTAAATGTGATCCGCCAATACTTCGGTCGGATTGTGGCATTCATCATAACCGTCCATGACAAGGGATATGCTTCCCCGACCTCCGGTGTATGCCAACACTTCCTTTTGATAACCCTGTATGGTTGAGACAGGTGCCTTTCCTGTCAGTGTAGCCTTACCGTCAAAAATCTCCGGAGAGTTAAGCTTTCCCGACATTCTGTCAATATCATTCATGGCCCTTCCTACAAACTCCTCAGGTATATCAAGCCTGAATCTGTAATAAGGCTCAAGCAGAACGCTCACAGCCTGCATAAGTCCCTGGCGGACGGCTCTGTATGTGGCCTGCCTGAAATCTCCACCCTCGGTATGTTTTATGTGAGCGGCACCGGCAACCAGAGATATTTTCATATCGGTTATCGGTGCTCCAAGAAGCACACCTCTATGTTCCCTCTCTTTGAGGTGTGTGAGAACCAGTCTCTGCCAGTTCTTTGCCAGAATCTCCTCACTACAGTCCGTCTCAAAGACAAGACCGCTTCCTCTCTCCAACGGTTCAAGTACAAGATGCACCTCGGCATAATGCCTCAGAGGTTCAAAATGACCGATTCCTATAACCGTGTTTGCTATAGTTTCCTTGTAAAGAATGGTCCCTTCCTTGAACTCGACATCGAGATCATACCTCTTCTTGATTTCCGCAGTCAGTATTTCTATCTGAACCTCGCCCATCATCTGAATCTGAATCTCTTTTGTCTTCTCATTCCAGATGACATGAAGCTCCGGCTGCTCCTCCTCAAGTTCCTTGAAGTAAGAGAGCACTGAGAGCGGTGATATTTTGTCATCAAACACAGCCTTGAACACCATAACAGGCTCAAGTGACATGACAACATCGTTTTCCTCCGCACCCAGTCCCATTCCGGGATACGTATTTAAAGGTCCAAGTACAGCGCAGACTCCACCTGCGCTCACCTCGTCTGCAGTCTCAAATCTGTCTCCGGAGTATAACCTGATCTGGTTTACTTTTTCTTCAATTCCACCGATCACACTTCTCACTTTAAGCGTGCCACCGGTCACTTTGAGATGAGTGAGTCTTGCCCCTTTTGCGTCTCTTGATATCTTGTAGACTCTAGCAGAGAACTCCTCACCGTATTCTTTTCTTTTCATGAAACGGTTCATGCAGCTGACAAGTTCATTTATGCCTTCAAGCTTTAATGCAGAGCCAAAAATGACAGGAAAAACTTTTCTCCTTGCAACAAGCTCCGTTATCGCCCTATCGCTCAAGTCCCCCTCAGAAAGGAAATCATCGAGTGCCTTCTCATCCGACATTGCAATCTCTTCAAGGCACTCGGACAATCCGTCACCACTTCCGAAAACCGGCATGAAATCCACGCACTCGCCGGAGAGTTCCATTTTAAGATTTGCAAGAATCTTCTTTGCATCCATCCCCGGCTGATCCATTTTGTTTACAAAGATAAAAAGAGGAACATTATAACGTTTCAAAAGCTGCCACAATGTCCTCGTATGTCCCTGCACACCGTCAGCGGCGGAAACCAAAAGGATTGCATAGTCAAGACAACACAAAACCCTCTCCGTCTCCACGGAAAAATCCACATGCCCCGGTGTGTCCAAAAGTGTCAATATATAATTTTCAAGTTCAAGTCTCGCCTGCTTCGCGTAGATGGTTATGCCTCTCTCCCTCTCCATATCGTCAGTGTCGAGATAGGCATCCTTGTGGTCAACTCTCCCGATTTTTCGTATGGCACCACTCTCATAAAGCAGTGCCTCGGAAAGGGTGGTTTTGCCCGCATCTACATGTGCGAGAACCGCTATTGTAATATCTTTTTTCATATTCTCTCTTTATGTCAATGCTCGCTTAAAGCCCCGTTTTCAATACAGATCGAGGCTTTAAGAAATCAGATATATTTTTTTACAAACTGTATAGATGTGAGAGGTTTTTCGTAGATGTATCCCTGGATCAGCGATATTCCGCACTTTCTCACAATCTCAGCCTCTTTATCGCTCTCGACTCCCTCGGCGCATACGACAAATCCAAGTGTCTTTGCCATATCTTTTGCAGACTTCAAAAATGACTGTTTGAATTCATCCCCGTCGATTCCGAATATAAGGCTTCTGTCAATCTTCAGCATATCAATAGGCATCTCTTTAACGTAATTGATGGATGAAAAACCGACTCCGAAATCGTCCAGCGCAACAAGAACACCAAGTCTCTTTATCTTTGCAAGAACGCTCCTCATCCTGTCCAAATCGTTCACAGCAAGTTTTTCCGTAACCTCGATAACAAGATTTGAAGGACTGACATGGGCTTCATTCAAAGCTTCGCTGATTCGCTCGGCAATATCTTCCTCCATAAGCTGTGTCACTGAGAGATTGACATGCACCTTGAGTTCAGGTCTGCCTGCCTCCATCCACTTTCTGCACTCGGCAAGAGCTGTCTGTAAAACGATATCTCCTATTGGGCTCATGAGCCTCATATACTCAAGGATAGGTATAAACTCATCCGGCGGAACGAATCCCAGTTCTCTCGAATTCCATCTGACAAGTGCCTCTGCTCCCTCGGTTTCACCGTCCTCATTGAATATCGGCTGATAGTACACACCAAATTCCGCAAAATCGTTTGTTGCGGCATCCATTATGCTCTTCTCCATCTTTTTGCGGTGGAGATTGCCCCTTCCCATCTGCTCGATATAATACTCGTAACTGTTTCTGCCGTGTCTCTTCGCCTCAAAAAGCGCTATATCGGCCTTTCTCATGAGTTCTTCTGCGTTATTTCCGTCTGTAGGATATATTGCAACACCCATGTTCATATAACAGTAATACTGCTTTCCCCCGACCATCCACGGATCGTCGAAAAGATTTTTTATCTTCAAAAGAATATTGCTTAAATAAGGATAGCTTCTGTGATTTATTATGATGGAAAACTGATCCGTACCCATCGCATAACAAAAGCCCTCAAGCCCCTCGATTTTTTGAAGGGATTTTGAGACCTCCTTCAGGAGATCGTCACCGTTTTTTCTTCCCAGGCCTTCCTTCACTGCCTTATAATTGTCGAGGTCGAGATAGATTATCGCTCCGTTTGTGTTGAGATCCTCAGCCTTCTTTATATAATCACGCAGATCGCTCTCGAAATGCATTCGATTGTATAGACCAGTGATAAAATCGTTATTTGCGTCATATTCTATCTTTTGGACATAGTTCTTCTTGTCCGTTATCTCATAGAGAGTCGATAAAATGGCACCTCTTCCGTCAACCCAGGTAATCTTTGCATGACCTATTTCAAACCATCTTCCGGAAGGTGTATCGAAGTACTCATATTTTCCCGAGGCTTTGTTCACGTCCTCGCTGGCAAGATACTCCTCGATTCCACCCTGTATACCCTCGATGATATCCAGTTTTTTGTACGCCTTGTTTGTAAAAAGTATCCTGTGTGTTGTCGGATCGCTCACATGAATCGCAAGATCCATATTGTTTATAACCGATTCAAGCGCTCCGAACGACCCTGCAAGAGAGTTCTGTTTTACCTTTCTCGCAAGCACATTCTGAAGCACCTTCTTCATATCATTTGCAAACTTTATGTCAGAGATTGAAAATATTCGTCCGACTCTTGGAACTATGACCGTTATATATAGCCCGACATTTCCGGACACCTCGATTGGCAAAAACATAGCCGCACTAATGTCATATTCCCTGAAATGCTTTTCAAATGCATCCGGAAGTATGGCATCCGAGGAGAAGATATAAGTCTTCCCTGTAAAATAAGGACAGTCTTCTATACAAAAATTCTCCGGCATGCTCTTTATCGGATTGATCCCGTTCTTCCAATAATGAACCAGCTCACTAATGTGATTTGTCCCGCGAACCTTTTGAAGTACAGATATGAATGGGACATCAAGATACTCTGCCCCCTCCTTAAGTATCTCGGTTGCAACTTCGGCAAAGCTGTCATCCGCCTCATTGCTCTTCAATATCTTGTTCATTGCCACATGGAGCTTCAACTCTTTTTTGAGCTCATCCATGCGGTTCTCGTCGGAGCGCACCGTCTCAAGGACGTTACTCTCGTATTTTTTCGCCTCAAAATACTCTTTTGATATAACCTCAAGGAGTTCGAGCGAGCTAAAAAAATCCTCCTCCGTGGTCATCATCATACCTTCCGGCATATCCTCACGTATCTCATCTGATATTTTGTCCTTTAAGATGCCTGTGATTATCCAGAAAGCGGTTATATTTTTGTTCTGTCGAATAACCACCGCAGCCAGTCTTATGTGATCGTATCCCGTGTCGCACTCTACCACGCTCTCCATGGAAGTGTCCTCAACCATGGCACTAATCTTCGACGCCGTAAATCCCCCCGTGACCTTCATGAGATACTCCTGCTCATCGCCTCTTCCGAAAGCAGAGGTTATTGGTGTAAGGTCTCTCGCAAGACATCTTCCGTATACCTTATTCGCCCGACAAAAGCTGTCCTGAAGCTGTTTTAATATCTCATTGTTCGGTCTTAGATTGTCATTTTGATTGTTTTTCAAATTGAAACTGTTCATACTCCAAACCTGTCATGAATACTTTATAATATACAAACCAAATCCGTCTCTCTCCCTTATCACAAACTCTTTCAAAAGAGAGAATCCACTCTTAACTCTGAGCTGTTTGAAAATAAAACCCTTCTCGTTTGAATACAAAATCATTATTCCGCCCGGTGCAAGTATCTCCGCGGATTTTGAGAAAAATCCGTCATAGAATGCATCCTGCTCTTCTTTTGTCTTTTTTCCCCTGACCGGCATATTTGCTATTATCTCATCAAAGGGATATTCATGCGTAAAATCCAGATAATCTCTGTGGATAAAATTCACCGAAAGTCCTGCTGCCTTTACATTTTCCTTTGCCTTGTCGATTGCCTCGCCGAAAGTATCTATCGCATAGACCTCCCTGAGTGGTTTTATAAGATTTCTCTCGACAAGCATTGTTGCAACACCGCAGCATGGATCTATAACCTGCGCATTGTCTTTTAGATAAGGCGCCGCAAGGTTCATGAGAAGCGCCGCATTTGCGGGATGTATAGATGCCGCAATCGAATTCTTTCTGTAGGTGAAACGCTTGTCCGGTATCGTAAGATATCTTACAAAGGTATGTATCTTCTGACTTCTGTCCACCACGAGCTTTATTATAAGCTCGTAATCGTTCGCCGAGTTTTTGAGTTTATACCGGCTTCCCTCCTCAAGCTCAAGAGCTATCTTCTTTATGATTTTTGTCTCATCAACATCCGGCGCATTTTTAAGTTCAAGTCTGAATCTGAATGCCTCATCTGATGGCGCATGCCTGTTCTTTATGCCTTCATACAGTCCTGAATCCAAAAGATTCTTCGCTATTGTCTCCGGGGTGTCTGTTATCTTTGTCAGCACCTTTAATCTCTGGATAAAGAGGACTTCCCTGTAATAGCGAAGGGCAAGTATCGGCTTTAATGACTCAGATATCAAAGCTATTCCAAACGGATGCCTCTTCGTTCTTATCCCTCGCAGTGTAGCTCCGAGCGACTCATATACCAAGGGATTTGTGACAAGCACTATCTCCTGTTTGATGTTGTACCCCGTAAACTTGTGTCTTGTATTTTTCTGTGTCCCCTCGAGGATCATATCGAGCTCATGTCGCTCTAAGGCGAGATGCTTTTTCTCATCTTCCTCGGGAACATATCTCATAAGTTCCTCCAGACGCTTAGTGAGGACTTCCCTATAATCCTCCAAAGGATATTTTCCAAGTGCCTTTAGGTAGGAACTTTTAGTGAAGAGCGTGCCGTCGTTCATATACCCTTCTATCAATGCATCCGACACTTTTTTCAAAAGCGTGTCATCCTCGATGGCCTCTCTTATCTCACCGAGAAGCAATGCCGCATTTTTCCTGGTTTTCGCATCGTCTCTCTTCAAAAAGTCCAAAATTTCCTCAACACTAAAATAAGAGAGCAACAATTCTGTTCCTCCCTCATCATTTATTGATTGTCTGATTGCGCTAAGGTTTGCGCGAACATTTTCATTTTTCTTTAATTCTTCTATGTGTTTCTTCATTTTCATCCCTCGCCGTGCTGCGCATGGGCCAGAATATATGCAAGGCTCAAATGTTTTGAGCCCTGCTTTGTTACAATGTGTCTATAAGTGTGAAATAAGGCTGGCTCGGTTTCATGAGCGCACACTCATAAATGTAGAGCTGTACGTTGCCCTCCTTATCCCCATCTGCTTTCTTCAGGATCTTCACGTCTATGCTGATAGGCGCAGACTCATCCATACTTATCGAGATAGTGCCGAGATCGTTCACCTCGCCCTTGTCATCACTCATTATCTCAATCTTACTTCTTGAAAGAAATCTTGTGATTCCCGGAACAGGTTCGTCCACTCCCTCTTTGTCCTTGTAGGCAATTGTGCACTCCTTGGTGTAGAAGGTCATCTTCTGTTTCTTCTTCACTTCCTGGGATTTTGCTTTTCTGACACTGTCGACGCTGTAACAGCGTCCGCCCTCTCTCTTAGTCACTTTCATCTCGACTTTATCCCAGATATATTTTTCGCCGTCTGAGATAGCCACTATCTCAACTGATATTTTATCGGATGGAAAAGTGATAAGACTGCCGTCCCTGCTCAATCCTCTTATATACGTGTTCAACTCATCGCTTCCGATTACGCTGCTCCAAAAAGTAGCCTCTCCGCTTTTGTTGTATGCACGAATCTTTACACGTTGCCCCTTCTTCAGCTCGTTAAACTTCATCTTCATATCCCCCCGGCAAAAGCCTTTACCTATAAACAGTTTATAAGATTTGAAGTTATCTGTCTATAAGAAGAATTTTGGCTAGGCTGAGATCGAATTTCCGGTGTAAAGCTGATAATACTTGCCTTTCTCTGCTATGAGTTCGTCGTGAGTTCCCTTTTCTATGATTCTGCCCTGCTCAAGAACAACAATACAATCCGAGTTCTTTACCGTAGACAATCTATGCGCTATTACAAAGGTTGTTCTTCCTTTCATTAGTGCATCCATTCCGTCTTGAACTATCTTCTCTGTTCTTGTATCTATGGAGCTTGTAGCCTCGTCCAAAATAAGTGCCGGAGGATCCGCTACGGCCGCTCTTGCTATGGCGAGAAGCTGTCTCTGCCCCTGGCTCAAATTACCGCCGTCACCGTGAAGCACTGTGTTGTATCCATCAGGCAATCTTCTGATAAAAGGATCTGCATTTGCAAGCTTTGCGGCTGCGATAACTTCCTCGTCTGTGGCATCAAGTCTTCCGTATCTGATATTTTCCATTACGGTATTTGTATACAGATGCGTATCCTGAAGCACGATACCCAAGGATCTTCTAAGGTCCGCTTTCTTTATCTTGTTTATATTGATACCGTCGTATCTTATCTTTCCATCCTGAATATCATAAAATCTGTTTATAAGGTTTGTTATTGTAGTCTTTCCGGCACCGGTTGAACCTACGAATGCAATCTTCTGTCCCGGCTTAGCAAAAAGCTCTATGTTGTGAAGTACGAGCTTCTCATCGGTGTATCCGAAGTCTACATCATCGAGCACAATATCTCCTCTCATAGGTACGTAATCAGTGATTCCGGTTGATCTGTGAGGATGCTTCCAAGCCCATTTTCCGGTTCTCTCTGTTGTCTCTACAAGCTTTCCGTCCACTTCTTTTGCATTTACAAGTGTTACGTATCCGTCATCCTCCTCAGGTTTCTCATCGAGAAGCTTGAAGATTCTGTCCGCTCCGGCGAGTGCCATAACTATGGCATTTACCTGCATACTAACCTGGTTGATCGGCATGTTGAAGCTCTTGTTCAAGGATAGGAAAGAAGCGAGAGTACCTATGGTAAGTCCCGTCCATCCGTTCAGTGCGAGAAGTCCTCCAATCATTGCAACCATTACATAACTTAAGTTTCCGAGCTGCGCATTTATAGGTCCTAAGATGTTTGCATACTTGTTCGCATTGTTTGCACTCTCAAAAAGTGCATCATTTACTTCGTTGAATCTGTCTATGCTCTCCTGCTCATGATTGAAGACTTTTACAACCTTCTGTCCTTCCATCATCTCCTCGATAAAACCGTTCGTTCTACCGATGTTCTGCTGCTGATCCACGAAATATTTTCCCGAGAGTCCTGCTGCCCACTTCGTTGCAAAAAGCATTACGGCAACCATGACAAGAGTCACTATTGTGAGCGGTACACTCAAAATGAGCATACTCACAAATACACTGACAATCGTTATTCCCGAGTTCAAAAACTGTGGCATAGATTGGCTTATCATCTGTCTCAAGGTATCTATATCGTTTGTGTATGTCGACATGATATCGCCATGAGCATGGGTGTCAAAATATTTGATAGGAAGTTTTTCCATATGCTCAAACATTTCATTTCTCATGTTCTTTAACGTACCCTGAGTGACATAGATCATGAGTTTGCTGTATATGAAAGATGCCGCAATACCGCATGCGTACATTATCGCAACGTTTCTTATTGCTTTAAGAAGCGGCAGGAAATCAGTACTTTTATTCTGTATCATCGGTGTGATATAGTCGTCAATCAACGTCTGCATAAAGAGTGTTCCTCTTACGTTTGCTATAACGCTTATAAAAATACAGACAACAACCACCAAAAGGTGTATCGCATAGTTTTTTAATATATATTTCATCAATCTCTTAAAAATCGCACCCGGATTTTTAAGTGGTGATTTTACTCCTCTCGGAGCTCTCTGTCCCGGTCCCGGCATTATCTTTCACCTCCGTTCTCATCGAAATCTCCGCTTCCTCCTGTCTGTGCTTCGTAGACATCGCGGTAAATATCATTACTCTTCAAAAGTTCTTCATGTGTTCCGAATCCGTTCACCTTACCGTCATCCATAACTATGATCTTGTCGGCATTCTGTACCGATGAGATTCTCTGCGCTATGATGATCTTTGTCGTGTACGGTATCTCTGTGGCAAACGCATTTCTTATCTTTGCATCAGTAGCTGTATCGACTGCGGATGTACTGTCGTCCAGGATAAGTATCTTTGGCTTTTTGAGAAGTGCTCTCGCTATGCATAGTCTCTGTTTCTGACCTCCGGAAACGTTTGATCCGCCCTGCTCGATGAAGGTATCGTATTTTTTCGGCATCTTCTCTATAAACTCATCCGCGCAGGCAAGTTTGCAGGCTCTTATACATTCCTCATCGGTAGCGTTCTTGTCTCCCCATCTTAGGTTTTCGTATATGGTTCCGGAGAAAAGCACATTTTTCTGAAGTACAACCGATACCTGATCTCTCAAGGTTTTAAGGTCGTATGTTCTCACGTCTTTTCCTCCGACATAGACTGCACCTTCCTTGACGTCATAGAGACGGCTTATGAGGTTTACAAGCGATGTCTTTGCAGAACCTGTTCCACCTATGATACCGATGGTCTCTCCGGATTTTATGTCGATATTTATGTTGTCCAATACCGGCGATTCACTTGTATCATTGTATCTGAATACAACATTCTCAAATCTGATGCTTCCATCAGGAATATCAAAGTCCGGCTCATCCGGGTTCACAAGGTCGGCTTTCTCTTCAAGCACCTCGCAGATACGTTCCGCACTTGCTATAGACATTGTAACCATTACAAATATCATCGAGAGCATCATGAGACTCATAAGGATATTCATACAATACGTCAAAAGACTCATGAGTTCTCCGGTTGTGAGTGTATCGCTCACTATCATATGAGCTCCGATCCAGCTTATAAGAAGTATACATGTGTATACTGTAGCCATCATGACCGGCATGTTCAAAACTACAGTCGACTCAGCCTTAGTGAAAAGCTTGTATATATTTGCACTCGCCTTATGGAATCTGTTTATCTCATAATCCTCTCTCACGAAGGCTTTTGAGACTCTGATTCCGGTCACATTCTCCTGTACGGAAGAATTGAGTTCATCGTATTTTGTGAATACATCGTGGAAATATTTCATTGCAAATCTGGAAATGATAAATATGAATATTGCAAGAATTATGACCGCAATCAGATATATGGAAGCAATTCTTGCGTTTATGATGAATGCCATCACGAGTGCGCATATCATACTCATAGGTGCTCTTACGCACATACGAAGAATCATCTGATAAGCATTCTGGATGTTTGTGACATCCGTTGTCATACGCGTGACAAGTCCTGCAGTAGAGAACTTGTCGATATTTGAAAATGAGAATGTCTGAATATTCTCAAACATCGCCTTTCTGAGATTTCTGGCAAATCCCGCCGAAGCCCTCGCTCCGAACACTCCGCCGGCAAGTCCCGCAAAAAGGCCTACTGCGGCAAGTACAAGCATGAGAAGTCCTGTGGTATATATCACCTTCATATTTCCCGCCTGTATTCCATCGTCAATGATGACTGCCATAAGTAACGGTATCAATGTCTCCATTAATACTTCTACCAACATGGCAATCGGTGTTTTGATGGAGTCCGCCTTAAATTCTTTAATCTGTGCCCCTAAAGTTTTAAGCATATCTGTACTCCTCTTGATTTAGTATCCCGGATATCTTTCTTATATAATCTTTCTTATATAATCTTTCTTTTAAATATCTTTCTTTCTGAGATTCTCGTTTATCTTGTCCATGACTTTGAAAAAAATGTCCTCTTCCTCCTTCGTTATTCCCTCCTTGAGCGAATCCGAGAACTCGTCCAACATCTTTCTGACCTTGGTCTGTTCCACCGCCGCCTTTTTCGTAGGAACTATTTTTTTCAGTCTGGCATCGTAATCCACCGGCACTCTCTCTATGTATCCTTTGTCTGCAAGTGTCTGCATCATAGTCGTTGCCGAAGAACCCCTGATCTCAAAAACTTTCTCGATATCTTTCTGAAAGATATCCCTCTTTTCACTCTCATTCAAAAGATATCCGAGAACAGCATTCTGTTTTCCGGTAAGTGCATCCGGCCCGGACATGTCAAAATATGCATTGATTTTTCTTTTTATAAGGTTTGACATGGCGTTTATCGCCATTCCGATATCATGAAACCTTATATTATCGTAACATTTATCCGATTTGTTCCTCTCGTCCATCCTTTTACTCCCTCTGATAGTTAGTTTTCAAACAGTTAGAAAACTAACTAATATTATATTGTCAAACCAAAATATTTCAAGGTGCTTTTTATAATTTAATATTTTTTTTATTAAATCCTGTTGTCAAAAAAGAGCTCTTTGAATCGTCGATTCAAAGAACTCTTCCGTCTTTTATATTATATTTTTATTTTGTTTTTTATTTGAAATCCGTATTCTTGAAATTCTTCTTTTTCGGTGCTCCCTTTATACCTGAGAGATACGTCTTGTACCTGGCTTTTTCCGTCGAAACAAGTTTTTTTGCTTCACTGCTCAACCCTCCCAACGATTCAGAAGGTCCGATTCCGTAATCAAACGGAACCCAGAGCACCTTTCCTGAACTGTTTTTTACCTTTACGACAGTCCAAGCATGGCATAGAACAAAATTCGACATCTTGTAGCACTTGATTCCAAGCTGTTTAAAAACAAGATCCTCATAGTGTGCGAATCCGCCGCATACACCTGTCGCTTTATTTGAATACAGTGTCTTCATTCCTTTCGAGCCGGAATAGACAGATGAGCTTCCGTATACCATACCGTATGTAGGTCTCTCATAATTACATCTGAAATATTCGCTGTCATCTATAGTCCAAACTTTCATCGCATCACTCATCTTGTAAAAATCTGAGGTCTTCATAACCTTAAACACCTGTGAATCAATCACAAATTTATGAGCATTGGGATCTGTGAAAAAATCCTTGCTTCCGCTGGCTTTACCTGTCTCCACAACAGAGAAATAATAATACCAGATATCTGACTCTTCAAGAACAATCTTCTTTATATTCGAAATCTTCTTAAACTGTGCAAAGCTTATCACCTTAACACTTCTGACATTACCTTTTTCCGAGATTCCGGCTATGCATTTGTCAATCACATCCTTGTCGATCTCTACATTCCACATTCCGGATTTTGTCTCATGGTATTTGACCATGGCCGTAGTGATACTGTCAGTGCAAGAAACTGTATAATCATAGCTGTCAGCCTGCCACCACAAGGAGTTGTCTCCCGCTTCGGTTAAATAATATCCTCTCGGGGCCAGTTTTATACGCGCAAGTATAAGCTCATAATATATTCGCATTTTGCGTTCGTCATCATCGGGATGCGGCATATACCGTATCGGTAGACTCCGATGCACCCATTCCAAAGATATCGTCCGGTACATACGAAGAAACCGGTGTCGTTATAACGAGCACCGAAATAAGAACAGCTGCAAACAGCTTCTTCATAACTCTCATTTTCTCCCCCTAATTATAAATCCGCACTGCTTAACTAGTATCTATATTAACCAATATTTTCACGACATAAAAGTATGAATTTTGTACAAAAAATGCCATCCTCCTCCGTTATATCGGATACAGGATGGCATTTATCGTTTTTTATTGTTTTACAACCTCACGCATGTCATAGTGACCTGCGCCTTTACCCTTGAGATATTTTGCAGCCTCCACAGCTCCTTTTCCGAATATAGCCTTTGAATAAGCAGTATGCTTAAGTTCAAAAACCTCATCCTGTCCGGCGAATATGACCTCGTGCTCGCCGACAATCGTTCCTCCTCTGACTGCCGAAATACCTATCTCGTCCTTATGTCTCTTCTCTCTTCTCGTGCTGCGATCATAGACATATGTGTACTGTTTGTCCATAGTGTCATTTATGACATCTGCAATGGCAACTGCCGTTCCCGAAGGAGCGTCAAGTTTCTGGTTGTGATGTCGCTCAACAATCTCAATGTCATATCCTGCCGGTGCAAATACCGCGGTTGCCTTCTCGAGAAGGTCAAACATTGTATTTATTCCGAGAGACATATTTGCTGACTTTAGGATCGCAACCTTCTTTGATGCCTCATCAACCTTCTTTAACTGTTCCTCGGAAAGTCCGGTTGTGCAGAGCACTACCGGAATCTGCTTTTCTACCGCAAAATCCAAAAGCGCATCCACAGCCTTTGCTGTAGAAAAATCTATTATGACATCAGCATCGACATTTACAGCATCAAGGCTTGTAAAAACAGGATACTTGCAGAGTCCTGCATCGGCGATATCGATTCCTCCGACCATATTTGCCGAGGCATCCTCCTCGACAATCTTGCTTATAACCTGCCCCATATGGCCGTTACAGCCATGCATAATTATATTTACCATATTTTTGTCTCCAAAACCGTAAAACTATTTCAAAAGTCCGTATGTAACCATCTCTTCGCGAAGTTTTGCCTTAGCAGCCTCTCCCATCGCTGAAAGCGGAAGTCTCAACGGGCCCACTTCCATTCCCATCATATTCATGGCGGTCTTTACAGGTATAGGATTCACCTCTGAGAAAAGTGCATCAATAAGAGGAAGTCCCTTCATCTGAATCTGTCTTGCCCTCTCAAGATCACCGTCGAAGAATGACTGACAGAGATTATGCACATCGGTAGGTGCGATATTTGACCACACGGATATAACTCCGATTCCTCCGATTGACATAAGAGGAAGCACAAGTCCGTCCTCACCCGAATAAAGATCAAGCTTTCCGTCACAGAGGTTCATCGTCTTGCTTGCCTGTGCGAGATTGCCTGTCGCCTCCTTTAAGGCAACGATATTCGGCTCGTTTTTCACGAGGTAAGCCACTGTCTCAGGAAGAATGTTGCAACCGGTTCTTCCCGGTACATTGTAAAGAATTATAGGCGTCTTTACCTCTCTGGCAACCTTTGAGTAATGAGCTATAAGCCCGCTCTGTGTGGCTTTATTGTAGTATGGGCTGACCAAAAGAAGTCCGTCGGCTCCTGCCTCCTCAGCCTCCTTAGAGAGCTGAACGGCTGTAGCTGTGCAGTTTGATCCGGTTCCCGCAACTACAGGAACTCTGTGGTTTGTAAACTTTATGGCTGCCTCTATAACCTCTTTATGCTCTTCCATAGAAAGACAAGCGCTCTCTCCGGTGGTTCCGGCGATTACTATACAATCCGTTCCACCGTCGATCTGCATATTTATAATCTCTTCAAGCTTGTCATAATTTACTTCTTCATTGTTTTTCATCGGAGTGACAATCGCTACTCCTGCGCCTTTGAAAATTGCCATTTTCCTAACCTACCTCTCATTCATCTCACAGATTACATCTGCGACCTTTGCAATTTCCGGGTCGAGAACACGTCCGGTCAAAATAACTTCCGCGTCATCGGCTTTCGCCTCTATGACATTCAAGATATCAGACACGTCTATCGCCTTCATATCAACGAGCCCCAAAACCTCATCGAGAATGACTATGTCACTCTCCCTTGTGGAAAGGACTTTTCTCGCAAAATTGAGTCCGTTCTTCATGTTTATGATCTCTTCCTGCTTCTGCTCCTCAGTAAGGGATTCAAACATTCCGTCGTTTTTCTCAAACCTGAATATCTTTATCTCCGGCTCAAGTCGATTCAAAAACTCAATTTCTCCTGCTTTGCCTTTCAAAAACTGGATAATGATAACGCTCTTCCCCTCTGAAGCCTTTCGCACGGCGCTGCCTAGTGCAGCAGACGTTTTTCCGTGACCGTCTCCGCAAAATATCTGTACCAAAATATTTTTCCTCCAAAACAATAGGTTTACGTTCTTCCAATAACCGATATTCTTTTACATACTATCACTTCACTTAATAAAAGACAAGAAAACAAAAAGCGTTCCACACCTCTTTTTAAAGATGTGAAACGCCAATCATTTGTTTTGTTATTTGAGATACTCTGAGAGTACGTACGCTCTTTCCCTTGTTACGGCTGCTGCCTTCTGATCCTCAATCATAGGCTGGATACTTCCGCCCTCATATTCCGCTCCGGCTTCTGACACAGCTTTTTCCTTCTCGGATATCCATACCTTCTGCTCTGATGTGAGCTTCTCCATCGCAGCATTGTCGAGTTTTGCCTTTATTCTGCTCCATAAACTGTTCAACTCTTTATCCCACAATTCATACTGAGCTAACGCATTCATATTGTAATCGTACTGTGTTGCATCTTCGGTCAAAGATCCTTGTATCTCAGTGTACTTTGCCTCTATTGCCGCAAGTTCTGCAGTAATATCCGTATAAGAAGCACCGACTACGCTCCCAATATCATATGGATCCGTATTCTGAGTATCATAGCTTGTGAAACCGTATTTTTCTGACACGTTATAGAGTGCATAGAATGGAAGTGTAGTCTGGTTTTCCTCCGTGAAAGCCATTGAAACCCATGAGAGGAAATCCTCGGAAAGCCCGCTCACCGGAGTCCCCGGAAGATAGACATACATCTCATCCGTGCCGTTAAATCCGTACGGGTCGGAATAAACAACTTTTACATTGTCGATAATCTCCTCTTTACCTGACTCGGAATCCTGGCTTATGCTCTCTATCTTAAGTGAATATGTGTAATCATCGACTTTTACAGGCTCTGCAAACTTGCCTGTGAAATGGCAGCTGTACGAGGTTCCGTACTCATAGCCTTCACCGATATCACCCATATCGCTGTCGTGATAGAATCCTTCGAAGCTTCCGTCCTCAGATACATATACATATGTTGCCCATGCTCCCGCGCCGCTGCTAAAACAGAACTCTTTATTCGTTATATCCGCGAATGAGAAACCATCCGTCGTCCCTGAAGCAGTGGTATCGGTAGTTTTTGAATCTGAGGCTGCACTATCCTCAGTAGTCTTCTCTGTCGAAGTCGAATCTTTAGTCTGCTCACTTGTCTCCTCTGATGTCTGCTCTTTAGTCTGCTCGCTGACCGCCTCGGTGTTTTCGTCTGAAGCTGCCTCTGAAGTAACCTCTGAAGCCGCCTCGGATTCGATCTCAGTTTTCTCTGCGGAAGTGTCGGTGTTCCCCTTCTCTCCGCAGGCTGCAAATGACATACTTAAAACCACCGCCATAGCAACCGTTATAAATCTGTTTTTCATAACTCTCCCTTCTGTGCTGTGACATAATTGATGTGTTTTGATGTGTTTTTTCTTTTTTTGTTTTCACATGTATTATGTACTATTTTTCGTATTTTGTTTCTAAAGTTTTCTAAATAATACTCCGACTAATCTACTTCTTCTTTCTTGTCATTGCACCAATGACTATTTTTATAATATCTGCAATCTCCATACTGTCATTTATCGCAGAGAGCGCATCGGTTATCCGCCCGGCTGTCTCCTCTGATAGTTTTTCCTCCATGAACTGCCTTATCCAGGTCAGATCGCTCAGCGATCTTTTTCCGAGATAAACCTGTTCAAAGGCATAAACGGAACCCTCACCAATTGCAAAAACAAACACTGCTGCAATTATCCCATTTAAGGTTCCCGCAGCAATATTTATACCGGGCACCGCTTTAAGCGCGCTTATCAAACCTCTGGCCGCTGTGCTCACCGTTCCCGCCTTCACTATCTCGCTTATGAAATCGACGGACCGGTTGTCTTTTTTTATTCCGTAAACCTGCGCTATGGCGCGAACCTCAGCATACTCTATTCCGGAAAGTATCACTGCGTCGGTAATTGGAAGCGTAACCGCTGTCGTGACCGCTCCGGACGTGGTTGCTGCAACCGCTATGCTGTGAGCAAGCGCCCTCTTTCGTCCTAGCAAAAAGGAATCTATGTCCTGTTCTGCCGCCTGTATCCCTAAAGGCATTAGCTCATTTGTCTTCTCTACGAGTTCCTCTATACCGTCCGGTGATGCAAACGCGTCCTCATTTATGACAAAGGTTTTTGCGACCACCGGTATCACAGCTTTAAGATTTTTCCCCGCACGTTGTTTCTCGAATGCGTCGTTCACCATCCGGATGTTATCGACCCTCTCCGGAACTGAATACGATTTTGTTATGACAACGATTATCGGTACGGATTTCCACATGGCAGTCGCACTTGTCAGTGTCTTTATAGAATCTGAAAAAAGCTTCCTTGAGGTTCCGTCTATGCAAAACCATATCAGATTTATCTTGTTTTCCGTATTGCCTTCCTTTGTGCCTTCTTTAGACCATTTTTTTATGGCATCCACGGCTTTAAATTTCTTTATGAAGGAAGGTTCAAATCCCACGGTATCCACAAGCCGAAACGGCAGTTTGGAATTCGTATATATTTCAAGATGTGTGGTTGTACCCTTCGTTCCCCAGCCCGTCCTTGCGCAGTCTTTTCCAAGCACAGCGTTTATAAGTGTGGACTTTCCGACTCCGGAGTTGCCTATGACAAGTACATTTCCTATATCCATTGGTACCCTCCTTTTCGTATATCGATATTTTAACGCGTCACTCCCTTCTTTTCCATATTTCATTTTGGGCAAAAAAAAGCAACCGGGCGTTTCATCCGATTGCCTTATTTCTTAGTTATTTTTTGAATCCTGCTCTCTTTCTCAAGGTAGGATCGAGAATTCTCTTTCTGATACGAAGGCTCTCAGGTGTGACCTCGAGAAGCTCGTCTGTATCTATGAAATCGATAGCCTGCTCAAGGCTCAATACTCTAGGCGGTACAAGAGTGAGTGCCTCATCTGCTGATGAAGATCTCGTGTTTGTGAGATGTTTCTTCTTGCAGACATTGAGCTCAATATCCTCCGCTCTCGACGATGATCCGATAACCATTCCGGCATAAACCTTCTCACCCGGTCCGATGAAGAGTGTTCCTCTGTCCTGAGCCGAGAAAAGTCCGTAAGTTACCGATTCACCGGTCTCAAAGGCGATGAGTGATCCCTGCTTACGATACTGGATATCTCCGAGATATGGCTCATATCCGTCAAATATCGTATTTAAGATTCCGTTACCCTTTGTATCTGTCATGAAATCTCCACGATATCCGATAAGTCCTCTCGAAGGAATCCTGAACTCGAGTCTTGTATATCCTCCAGCGATATTCTTCATGCCGAGAAGATTTCCTTTTCTCGTTGAAAGTTTTGATATAACAGTTCCCGTGAACTCATCCGGAACATCGACATAAGCGAGTTCCATAGGTTCAAGCTTCTTGCCGTTCTCATCCGTCTTGTAGAGAACCTCTGCCTTGCTGACTGCGAACTCGTATCCCTCTCTTCTCATGTTCTCGATGAGAACGGAAAGATGAAGCTCTCCACGTCCTGAAACCTTGTAGCTGTCAGGGCTGTCTGTCTCCTCAACGCGAAGGCTGACATCTGTGTTGAGCTCTCTGAAAAGACGGTCTCTTATATGTCTTGATGTGACATATTTTCCTTCCTGTCCTGCGAGAGGACTGTCATTTACTATAAAATTCATAGAGAGCGTAGGCTCAGAAATCTTCTGGAACGGAATTGCAACCGGATCCTCCGGTGAACAGATTGTATCTCCGATATGAAGATCGGCAATACCGGAAATGGCAACTATCGATCCGACCTTTGCCTCTGTCACCTCGACCTTGTTGAGTCCATCATACTCGTAAAGCTTGCTGATACGAACCTTTTCTTTTTTGTCAGGATTGTGATGGTTCACAAGCACAGCATCCTGGTTTATCTTGAGACATCCGTTGTCGACTTTTCCGACTCCGATACGTCCTACATACTCGTTGTAATCGATCGTACTTATAAGAACCTGTGTATTTGCGTCCGGATCCCCCTCCGGAGCAGGTATATAATCAATGATCGTATCAAAAAGATCGACCATATCCTTTTTAGGATTGTTCAGATCTTTCATAGCATATCCGTCTCTTGCCGATGCGAAAAGGAACGGACAATCAAGCTGTTCATCGCTCGCATCAAGATCCATAAAGAGCTCGAGAACTTCATCTATAACCTCATCAGGTCTTGCTTCCGGTCTGTCTATTTTGTTTAAGCATACAATAACCGGAAGATTCAAAGAAAGCGCCTTCATAAGCACGAACTTTGTCTGCGGCATAACTCCCTCAAATGCATCGACAAGAAGGACTACACCGTTTACCATCTTGAGTACTCGCTCAACCTCTCCTCCGAAATCAGCATGTCCCGGAGTGTCTATGATGTTTATTTTTACATCCTTATAAAATACGGCTGTGTTCTTTGAAAGGATAGTGATTCCTCTCTCTCTCTCGAGGTCGTTTGAGTCCATGACTCTCTCCTGCACGTCCTGGTTTTCTCTGAACACACCGCTCTGTTTCAAAAGCTCATCCACGAGTGTTGTCTTGCCGTGGTCTACGTGAGCTATTATCGCTATGTTTCTTATGTCTTCTCTCTTCATAATATTTATTTCCTCGACATACCGGTAAAAATCCGGCCTACAAATATTTGACAATAACCTTTCCGATTATATCACAATTCGTAATGTGCGCAAGTCCTATTCTGTTTTTAGTACCTACTTCCTATTTCAAATGAATGGTGATATAATTTATCTGTTATTGAGTTTTTTTATCATTCATAGTCAGACAAGTTTTTTATAGATATACATTGTCTGTAATTATAAAATTCTAATCGTTATGGGAGGAGTCTATGGATAGTCAAACTTTGGTTTATACCAACGATAATTGCGTGGGATGCAACAAATGCATCAGTGCCTGCAGTTGTATGGGAGCCTGTATCTCCGGTGAAGTCGATGAGAACGGTCTCTCCAGAATCGAGGTTGACAGCACGAAATGTATTGCTTGCGGCGCCTGCTTTGATGTTTGTGAACACAATGCCAGATCTTATGTGGATGACACGGAAAGGTTTTTTACGGATCTGAAAAACGGCGAAGATATCTCTGTCATAATTGCACCTGCCTTCAAGGCAAATTATCCCGACGAGTACGAGGGCGTCCTCGGTGGCCTAAAGAAACTCGGTGTAAAACATTTCTTAAGTGTTTCCTTCGGGGCTGATATCACAACCTGGGGTTACATAAATTACATTCAAAAACACAATTTTCTAGGTGGAATATCGCAGCCTTGTCCGGCTGTGGTGAGTTATATAGAGCATTATATGCCGGAGCTTTTGCCAAAGCTTTTCCCTGTGCAGAGCCCTATGATGTGCACTGCTATCTATGCGAAAAAAGTAATGAAGCTTCCGGGAAAGCTTGCTTTCATCAGTCCGTGTATAGCAAAGAAGCTTGAGATAGACGATCCGAACAACAAGGGTTATGTCTCTTACAATGTAACTTTCGAACATCTGATGAAATATGTCAGAGAAAACAATATAAGCGGTCCTGACTGCTCAGACGAGATTGAGTACGGTCTCGGATCAATCTACCCTACCCCGGGTGGTTTGAAGGAGAATGTTTACTGGCTTTTGGGTGAGAGCGTTTTCATCCGCCAGATTGAAGGCGAGAAAAGAATGTATCACTGGCTCAAAGCCAACAAAGACAGAATCGAGAAAAACAAGACTCCGTTCTTATTCATAGATGCCCTAAACTGTGAGAACGGTTGTATCTGCGGTACCGCAACAAACCCGGAGATGTCGGAGACAGACGATGCACTCTACAATCTCCATTATATAAAAGAGAAAGTAAAGAAGAATGACAAGAAGAGTGCCTGGTCAAAACGCCTCACACCTGAAAAACGACTTGCTGCATTAAATAAACAATTTAAGGATCTCAATCTTGA
>JAILHT010000052.1 GCA_024695665.1 Lachnospiraceae bacterium | reverse complement strand
GCAAGTTTGTCATACCCGATATTTTTGCTCCAGCACATCGTGATGGATCAGGTACTCTCAATCTACCAGGGAAGGGAGCTGGGACACTTTGAGGAATTTCTACTTTTGATTCTCACCTTTGTTCTAATCTATATTTTCTCGGTAGTGCTTGTGATTTTAAATAAACATTTGGTAAACTCAAAGCCGTTTAAATGGATCGGGGAAAAAGTAAACAACTAATGATTAAAGAAACCGCACGGAAATCCGTGCGGTTTCTTAATATATTGAATTAAAAACCGAGCGCCCTGCTTCGAAAAAGCGGCAACGAACGTTACCGATGCAGTTAACTCCGCCCAGGCACCCTCGCGGCACACGGGAGGTTCTTCTTAGAGCTGCTTCATTCCTGACCTGACTCGGTTCGTAGATTCCCATTGCGCAAGACCCGGACTTCAACGCCACTTACATCGGGCGGCTTCGCCACCTAAATCCTCTGCAGAGCATCACCCCAACTATAGCGGATTGTTGGTTCAAGGTACCGCTACCACCCCGGCTGCTCGGAAAACTTATTCTATCAATTTTTCATATATTTGTCAATCAATGCGGCAAGTTCATCATAACTGTTTACTTCGTTTATCAAACCTCTCAGTTTTGAAGAGTTCCTTAGTCCGGATGTATACCATGCGGTATGTTTTCTCATCTCTCTTATTCCGGTATATTCTCCTTTGAACTCTATAAGCGCCCTTCCGTGTCTGAGAATCATTTCTCCAATCTCTGTGCTACTCGGTCTTTCAATCGGTCCGTTGCCTTCAAGTTCGCTTATTATTTCTTTAAATATCCAAGGATTCCCCTGAGCGCCTCTGGCTATCATAAAACCGTCGCATCC
Organism: Lachnospiraceae bacterium; assembly: GCA_024695665.1. Classification (GTDB taxonomy): domain Bacteria; phylum Bacillota; class Clostridia; order Lachnospirales; family Lachnospiraceae; genus JAILHT01. Next base: position 23,038 of record JAILHT010000052.1, on the reverse strand, counting down.
CGTCTCCTCTTTCATCCTTAGCACATCTTTTGCGGTATTTAAATCTCCGTTTCCAATAACAGGTATTTTTACTTTCTCTTTTACAGCTCTTATAACCTGCCAATCGGCTTTCCCTGCATAGTACTGCTCTCTGGTTCTGCCGTGAACAGCCACTGCTTTTGCGCCGGACTCTTCTGCGACATGTGCCATCTCAGGGGCGTTCACATGATCGTCATCAAAACCTTTCCTGATTTTGACTGTCACAGGCCTACTAGTATTTTTTGCAACTGCCTCAATAACCTTTCCTGCGAGAATCGGATTCTTCATGAGTGCCGATCCGTCACCATTGTTTACAACCTTAGGCACAGGGCATCCCATATTTATATCCAAAATTTCAAAATCCCTGTCCTCAATCATTCTTGTCGCCTCAGCCATAGCCTCCGGGTCTGACCCGAATATCTGAAGTGAAACAGGATGTTCCCTTTTGTCTGTCTGCAAGAGTTCAATCGTATTTTTGTTTTTATAAACAATGGCTTTCGCGCTGACCATCTCGGTGCACACCAGTCCTGCTCCCATTTCACTGCAGATAACACGAAATGGCAGGTCGCTTACGCCTGCCATTGGTCCGAGTATTATATTGTTCTTTAGTTTTACATTTCCAATAAAAAATTCTGTCATGTTTATTTCTGTTTTTCAAAGATTACACGAAGTCCCTCAAGGGTCAGATCCGCATCATAGATATCAATGCAATCGGTGGCCTCGGCGATGATTCTTCCCATTCCTCCGGTAGCAATGACTTTTGCATCAATGTATCCCGATTCCTTCTTCATGTGTTCCACTATGTATTCCGTCTGTCCTATCTGTCCGTATACAAGACCTGCCTGCATACTTGATATTGTCTCCTGTGCAAGGATAGTATTTGGTTTTATTATCTCTATCTCAGGGAGCTTTGCAGCATCCTCCCAAAGTGCTCTTGCGGATGTACGTATTCCCGGTGCGGTAACTCCCGCAGCAAAGGCTCCGTCCTCTCGCAAAAGATCGTACGTAGTCGCTGTTCCAAAATCCAAAACTAATGCAGGTCCACCGTATTTATAATATGCTCCCGCGCAATCGACTATTCTGTCGGCTCCTATCTGCTTAGGATTCTCTGTCACGACCTTTATCCCGGTTTTTATCCCCGGTCCTACTATAATAGGTGTGATTCCGAAATACTTTACAATAGAACTTGTAAGCGAGTACATTACCTTTGGAACTACCGAAGATATTATGACATCGCTGACATCGCTCATCTTTAAAGAGTTGTGCTCTATGAGCTCCGCGATATCTATTCCATACTCATCGGAAGTTCTAAGATTCTTTGTTGTCATTCTGAATGTCGTCAGAAGTTTTTTCCCGGAGTATACACCGTAAGTTATATTTGTATTCCCCACGTCTATAACGAGCAACATTTGATTAGTCCACCTTTCCCAGTACCAGCAATTGATAGAATAAAGTAAGTGATTCGAACAATTCCTGTTTTGTCTGCTGTAATGCTTTTACTTTCAATCCCGCACCAATCTCATCATAGAGAAGGTCTCCCTCGTCATGGTCCGTGCGCAACTCAAGTTCTCCGTCCTCATCGAAGACAAGCTCAAGTATACCCCCAACGTCCTCGGTGAACAATACACACATTATTTTCAATTCATCCTTGACGCTCTGCGGTATAGTTTCAAACTTCTCATCGAGATAAAACTTTTTTTCATATGCGTTTGAAACGCAAAGTACAAATTCTTCCATAATCACACATATCCGTAAAGGCCTCGAACCGATACTTCTCCCGAGGAGATTGCCATCGTTTTATCCCAGGTGTCCACAATCAGTTCCCCGGTGTCCGTAATGCCTCTAGCCTTTCCTTCAAACGGTTCTTTCGGATCAAGCACTTTTACCTGCTTCCCAATATTCACCAATAGTCTCTCATATTCTCGCTTGAGATTTCTCAAGTCCTGCGTTTCGCAAAAAACATCGTAGTATCTCTCAAACTCGCGCAAGAACTCACATACAAGCTCCGAACGTCTGTGAGTCTCTATGCCATCACTCTCTATCGCCCCTGCTATCTCTTTTATCTCCGGGGCAAAATCCTGCGGATGAACATTGATTCCCACGCCGACAACAAGATAATTGATATAATCTATCTCGGCGCTCATCTCTGTGAGTATACCAATGACTTTTTTTCCGTCAAGTACGATATCATTCGGCCATTTTATCTTGGCATCAACCTCATAAACCTTATTGATTGCCGCCGCACATGCCATAGCAGTCACAAGTGTGACCATTGCTGCGCTTTTAGGCTCAAAGTCCGGTTTCAAGACCAGTGTCATAGCTATGTTTGCTCCAATCGGAGAAATCCAGTTTCTCCCCCTTCTGCCTCTTCCCGCAGTCTGATTTTCCGTTATTACAAGAGTGCCGTTTTTACACCCCTCCTCGGCATACTGCTTCGCCTTTATATTAGTTGAATCCGTCTCCTCAAAAAAATGTATCTCTCTACCTGCCCATTTTGTATCGACAATGGAGTAAAGTTCATGTTCCTCAAGAATATCCGGAGCGGACTTAAGTCTGTACCCACGATTGGATACAGACTCAATATCATAGCCTTCTTCTTTTAACTTTTTTATATCCTTCCACACAGCCGTCCTTGACACATCGAGTGCGTCACAGATACTCTGTCCGGAAATATAGCCATCCGTGGAGCGGAGTGCTTTAAGTACTGCTGTTCTCATTTTTATTTCATGGTTGCCAACATAATGGCTTTTATCGTATGCATTCTGTTCTCAGCTTCGTCAAATACAACCGACTGTTCGCTCTCGAACACTTCATCCGTAACTTCTATTTCATCGAGTCCGAATTTGTCGTGAACTTCTTTTCCGATAGTTGTCTTAAGATCATGGAATGCCGGGAGACAATGCATAAATATCGCAGATTCTTTTGCGTTTTCCATGGCTTTCTTATTCACCTGGTAAGGCATAAGCTTATTTATTCTCTCGGCCCAGACCTCATCCGGTTCACCCATCGATACCCAAACATCTGTGTATATAACATCCGCGTCTTTTGTTCCTTCGTTCACATCCTCGGTCAACGTGATGGTAGCGCCGGTCTCCGCTGCGGTCTTTTTTGCATATTCAACAAGCTCATTCGAAGGGAAATAGTCTTTGCTTGTGCATGCACAGAAATTCATTCCAAGTTTTGCGCATACAATCATAAGTGAATTTCCCTCATTGTATCTTGCATCTCCCATATATGTGAGCTTTACGCCTTTAAGCTTTCCAAGGTGCTCCTTTATCGTCAACATATCGGCTATCATCTGAGTTGGGTGAAACTCGTTTGTAAGCCCGTTCCACACAGGCACATCGGAGTACTTTGCAAGTTCCTCAACAATCGTCTGTTCAAAACCTCTGTATTCAATACCATCGAACATTCTCGAGAGAACTCTTGCTGTATCTGCAATGCTCTCCTTTTTTCCTATCTGTGATCCCGACGGATCCAAATAGGTTACTCCCATTCCGAGATCATGTCCGGCCACTTCAAATGCGCAGCGTGTTCTGGTGCTGGTCTTCTCAAATATAATCGCTATATTTTTTCCTTCAAGATGTCTGTGAGGTATTCCCTTTTTCTTTTCATCTTTAAGTTTTGCCGCAAGGTCGATAAGATACTCTATCTCCTCGGGCGTGTAATCCATAAGTTTAAGAAAATCTCTTCCTTTCAAATCCACTGCTGCCATCATCTTCTCCTTATCAGTCTTTCTTGTCTGCCGATGCTATCTCGGTAATTGATTTCGCGAGTCCTGCAATTCCCTGGATCTCCGAAGGTATTATTATCTTTGTTGCTTTTCCGTCTGCAGCCTTTGCAAATGCCTCAAGACTCTTAAGCTGCAATACATTTGCATCCGGTGCAGCTTCTTTTAAGTATCTGATACCGTCTGCATTTGCCTGCTGAATTCTCATTATAGCCTGAGCCTGTCCTTCAGCCTCTCTTATTGTAGCTTCCTTCTGTGCCTCGGCTCTTAAAATTGCTGCCTCTTTCTCTGCTTCCGCGTCGAGAATTGCTGCCTCTTTGTTTCCCTGTGCAACAAGGATAGCCGACTCTTTCTGTCCTGCGGCTCTCAAGATTGCCTCTCTCTTTTCTCTCTCTGCTCTGAGCTGTTTCTCCATCGGTTCTCTGATCTCAGGAGGAAGTATAATGCTCTTGAGTTCGACACGGTTCACTTTTATTCCCCATGGGTCGGTAGCTATATCGAGAGATGCGCGCATCTTTGTATTAATAACGTCTCTTGAGGTAAGGCTTTCGTCCACCTCCATATCACCTATGATATTTCTTAAAGTTGTAGCAGTAAGATTCTCTATTGCCATTATAGGATTCTCAACACCGTATGCATACAACTTTGGATCCGTGATCTGAAAATATACTACAGTATCTATCTGAATTGTAGCATTATCTTTTGTGATAACCGGCTGTGGTGGAAAATCCACTACCTGCTCTTTCAAGTTTACTCTCTTTGCAATTCTGTCTATAAAAGGTCTCTTAAAGTGAAGTCCTACCTCCCAAGTTCCGAGATATGCACCAAGACACTCTACAACATATGCATTTGCCTGTGGAACTATACGTATACAGTTCGCAACAATAATTAAAACAATAATCAAAATTATTATAAATATTACAAAACCTGCCATAACTCTTCTCCTTTATAAATCCCATATTTTATCTCGAGTAACGCAATTATGATACTTTATTATGCATAAAAAAACAACCACAGGTTATATAAACCTGTGGTTGCCTTGTGTATTTTTAAGAAATATGTTTTAGAAAAATACGTTTCCGCCTATCACCGTTCCCGATGCTCCGCTTGATGCGCTTCTAAACTGAAGTGCTCCTCCGGTAATCTCGGTTCCGTTTATGACTTCCTGTGCTGCCTGAAGACAAGCTGAGCTGACGCTTCCTGAATTCACAAGCGAATCAACCTGACCGTTAAGTGCCGGTGTGAACTGTCCGCTCTGATAAATAACTCCTGCGATACTGCTCGGATAAGCTCCGCTTCTTACTCGGTTCATAACAACCGAACCTACGGCAAGCATTCCTTCATATGATCCATGTCCGGCCTCTGTCTGAATGAGTGCACCAAGCAAGGTAACCTCGTTTGCTGATGCTGCTACAGCACGTTTCTCTTTTGCTTCCTCTTCGGCCTTCTCAGCTTCTGCAGCTGCTACTTCCTCTGCTGTGAGTGCTGAGCCCAGGTTGAGTCCTACTGAAACATAATCCGCTGATACATAACCTGTAACATCTGATGTATACTTGACTGCTACCCAGCCGTCCACTGTCTCAGCAGCTGTATCGACCTCAAGAGATGTATTTGCATCCACCTGTTTGAGAACCTCAGCATCTTCACTAGCTGCTGCTCTAATTCTAAGTCCCTGTGTATTTACTGTTGCTACGGTGCTGCAAACCTCTTTTGCAAGACTATTTGCATCATCGCCGTACACAAGGTACTCATTTTTTACATATCCTGTAACGTTACCCGATGTTATCTGGGTCCATGTTCCGTCATTTGAGATAACAGTTGCAAGATCTCCCTTGCTTAGTTTTCCTACTACCTCGGAATCTTCACTTGCTGCTGCTCTTATGTTCATACTGTCTTCCACAGATGCCATAACCTTATCGGCCCATGCTGCAGACTCTGCTGCCGCTGCTTCTGCCTCTGCAGCTTCCTCTGCTGCAATAGCAGCTTCAGCTTCCTCGTTGCTCTCTGTGATCTCATTGTTGACAGCCATTATTACACCTGCTGAAGGTGATGCGCTGACATCCTCTGAATCCTCTTCATCTTCCGAAGCATCCTCATCTTCCGAATCTTCAGTTTCCTCTGTTTCTTCGGTAGTCTCCTCAGCGGCTGCTTCGGTTTCTTCCTCAGTACTTGCCTCGGTCTCTTCCTCAGTGCTTGCCTCAGTTTCTTCCTCTACTGCTGCCTCGGTCTCTTCCTCTGCTGCTGTCTCGGTCTCTTCCTCTGCACTTGCCTCAGTTTCTTCCTCAGCGCTTGCCTCGGTTTCTTCCTCTGCTGCTGTCTCGGTTTCTTCTGTTTCTTCTGTAGTTTCTTCAGTCTCTATCTCGATTAAAGCTTCTTCTTCATCTGTCTCCTCGGACGATGAAACCATAATATGCTGTCCCGCTTCGAGACTGGCTGTTATTAATCCTGCTTCTTCGGTAGACTCTTTCTCGTATACGGAAAGATCATAAATAATTCCTGCCGTAAGTGCATTCTGATGTTTTGTTGTAACTTCTGCCGTACAAACTTCATTAACCTCTGTTGTGTTTTCACCAGAACCGGCATACGAGCTGACAGTCGCCATAGATACCAAAAGGCTTGCTACTATAGCACTCTCAATTACTCTTTTGTATCGTTTCACGTTAACCTCCAACAATCTTTTTTACAAAAGATTTTAAATTGTTACGTTTTTGTTACGAAAGACACTATAACATTATTTCTTTTTATTGTCAAATTTGGAACTTTTTTGTGACTTTTGACCTAAAAATCCCCGATTTACAAGCATTGCCGTAAACCGGGGATTTCTCCGACCTGGTTATAATTATTTTACATCTATATCCGCCTCAAGTCGTATATCTCTCGAGGAAGCTCCCACTAGAACTTTACGTCTTCCGACGGCTCTGACCCATTTGTCCTTTGTGTTGTCCTCCCTTGTGATCATTGGTGCACATGGATCCCAATATGAAAGACCTCTCTCGTCAATCTCAATGGTTATATGCCTCATTTCTCCCGGGACAAGATCTCTCACTCTCATAAATCCGGCCAACTGTTTCTCCGCCATCTGAATATGGTTTGGAACCTCCGCTTTTCCCAGGTATACCTGAACAATCTCATCTCCCGGCACCTGTCCGACATTTATGATATCCAGTGACACATCAAATGTTTTATCCTTCTTTGTAACCGATATATTGTCATACTCAAATTCGGTATAACTAAGTCCGTGTCCGAAAGCGAACTGCGGTTCAATTCCATATTTGTCATTCCATCTGTATCCAAAGAATATTCCCTCTGAGAGTCTGGTCATTATCTCGCCGTTTTCTCCCTCGAATCCGCCATATCTCTCATTGTAATGTTCTTCCGTGTCTGAGAGCGGTGTGTCATACGAATTCTTTGGCCATGTCTGCGAAAGCTTTCCTGATGGATTTACTCTTCCTGAGAGAATCTTCGCAAGTACTCTGCTTCCTTCCTGTCCGGTGTGATAAGCGGTGAGGATTGCATCAACTTTATCAGCCCACTTGTCGGTAGCTATGGCATTTGATGTCTGTACGATAACCACAAGCCTTGCATCTTTTTTCTTTGCTTCTATGACATCCTTTATCAGTCTTTCCTGCTCCTGGTTGATATCGCAGTTTCTTCTCTTGCTGCCCATGATAATCTGTCTCTGGCTTTCATTCTCCTCGCTGTTTAAAGCATAGAGAATGATTGTATCCGCTTTGGCGCAGGCATCCATTGCATCCTTGTAGTTTTTCTCCCTGAAATCAGGTGTCGACCAGGCAAGTCTGATCTGAAGATCCTTTCCGATAACGGTATGCTCTGCAAAAACAACTATTGGATAAACATGTCCGGCCTCAAGTCCGAATGCCGTTCCGTTGAGTCCCATTCCGGTGTCTGTACATACTGCAGCATCCCAAGGCCACTGTGTGTTCTCTCTTGTTCTGCTCTCTGCGGCAAGCTTCCACTCACCGTCTATATTTATAAGGAAGGTTGCGTTTCCTCCTATACAATGCAGTTTCAAATTGTAGGATCCGCTCTTTTCTATTTTAAGGAATGTCTTCCATGTATATGATCCGTTTTCAAAGGCATTTCCGCCCTCGGCATTTTTATAATTCTTTGACTTCGTAGAAAAATCAATGACCGGATCTATTGCTACAACTTCCCCGAGATTTTCAATCTCAGTTTTTTTCTCTTTCCATATTCCAAGCCCGGTGCTTACTCTCTCGCCATCCTCATCAAAAGTGTTTACTCCCATAAAAGCGGCTCCGGCCCCGCCTTGGCTCATGGCATCATCTTTTAACCTGCTGTCTTCCTCACGTATTCCTGCTGTTCTTATTATTCCATTCTCCTTGCAGTCCGCATCCTTAAAAAGCACATCCGCAGGTATGGTCTCTCCCAAATAATCTATTGCAGGATAGCACTCAACTCCCTCTCCAAACTCTTCTGAGAGAGCTGTCGCTCCTGAGACCATTCTCTCAAGCTGTCCGAAACTTCTCTCCTGCTGCTGTCCGCAGATAGGATATTTTGCTCCGAGACCTACGGCAACCATTTTCCCCGGATCAAGAAGCGGAAGTGTCTGATTGTCATTCTTTAAAAGAATGGTTCCTTCCTCGATGATTTTCTCAGCAACTTCCCTATTTCTCTCCAATAAACCGTTATTTACTTCCTCCTCGAATCTCCACTCCATCTCGATGGCATGTGTATGTTCCGGATCTTCTTTGACCCTGCCATTTTCATCGACCTGAACAAGTCCTAAAAGTCCTGCGGAATTCATACCCCACAAAATATGTCTTACGGCATCATCAACCTGTTCAAAGGTGAGATCCCCTTTTCTGATATGCTTGAGTATTCTGTTCTTGTCATTGTAAGCTGAATAAGGCATCTCGAGGTCCATACCGGCATTCAGTGTAAATTCGTGAACAGAACCCCAGTCTGACATTACAGACCCTTTATATCCCCACTGGTCTCTCAAAACATCTATATTGAGTTCATCATTATTTGTAGTATATTTTCCGTTAACCTTGTTGTAGGAGTTCATCATACTTCCGGCTCCGCCGTATTTTACAGTCTCCTCAAAAGGTCTCAAATATGTCTCATGCAAAGTCTGCTCATCAACCCTGTTGTCAGGCATATTTCCCGGTCCGAAATCTCCGAAGCTGTTTGCCACAGAAAAATGTTTCACTGTTGCTATAACATTCTCATCCTGAGTTGCCTTTGTCTCTGCAACAGATAGTTTTGAGACAAGATAACTGTCCTCAGACTTCATGTCTTTGTTTCTTCCGAAATGCGGGCTGTGTATGGTATCAACCTGCGGAGACAACTGATAGTTTCCCGAACATGCCGCATTCTCCGATGCAGCCACCCTTCCGAACTCATAAGCCAAATCCTCATCCCATGTGCTTCCGAGGAGAACAGGCTGTGGAAGTCCTGTGGTTTCAACTATTCCGGTCACGCCGGCCGGTCCATCATATAGAACACTCTCCGGGATTCCGAGTCTCGGTACTCCCCACTGATATCCTGCATTTCCTATTTTCCCTTTATCTTCAGGTTCATTTGACCCACCAAGGAATTCCATTTTCTCCTCCATTGTCATTGCGTCGATGATGGAATCCAAAAGATTATCAAGTTCTTCCCCTTCGAACTTGCGATAGTCTTTTCTTGTAAATCTTTCAGGGTATTTTGTAAGCTCCCTCATGTAAAAAACCTCCCTTGTAATAAATATATATACAAGGGAGATTATACTCTTTTTGCGGCTGTTTTTGCCCTAATAAATATTTTTTTATTTTTATTTTATTGTTCAAGGGAATCTTTGAACGCTTCCCAGGCTTGTGGGTTTCTGACATAATATATCGGGCATTCCTTTCCCGTGATATCATAATGCCTTATCACATTATCAGATGTGAGATCAAACTCTTCCAAAAGCCAATTCACAAGTTTTATAAGAGACTGATACGAAGCATCCGTGAACTCTCCGGTCTCGTCCGGATGGCATACCTCAATCGAGATAGTGTCGTGATTCCTGTCATTGCTTGCAGCAGATCTCTCATATAAAGGCAGGCACATGATTATCTCTCCATCAATCCCCACAACGAAATGTGAGCTGACATTTGAATCCAAATTGTTATAATAATCCCTGTTCTGCTGAGCCGTTGTCCTCGGGTTTCCGACATAATGGACAACTATATCATTTATTCCGTCGAGCATCACACCCGATCTCGAGGGGTTGAGTTCATCTATAAGTTGAACGTCGATCCAATCCGGTATCTCGGCATTTTGTGCCTCCTCGATAGGGTCTCCACCAAACAATCTTATATATACTCTTTTCCCGATTATTAAAGCCAAAAAGGCGAGTAATAGAATCGCAATTATAATAAGAAATATCATGATTATTCGGATTCGTCTTCTCTTTCTTTCCCTTCTTTTTTTGTTCATCCTTGCGCGTCTGATGCGCTCCTCTGTCATATCATGTTCCAACCGCATTGCAATCCCTCACTAAACTTACCATCGAAATTCTAGCACAAGCCATTTCCCACTTCCAGCTTACAAGGACCCATTCACGACATTTTTAGATTTCTTTAGAAATAAAAACACCCCGGGCCAGTTTAACTGCTCCCGGGGCATTTAATCACTAAGGAATTACTATTTTTTATTCTGTTTCTACAGAGCTTTCTACTTTGAGTGAACGATATTTCCTTACTGCAAGGAACTCAAGTACACATACCAAAATAGCAAGCACAATATCAAGCGCAATTACGGCCTTTACCCATCCCGGTGTACTGTTCTGTACCTCAGATGAATAAGCACGGCTGTTTACTACAGTATAGAGAATGTTATGTGATGCAACTCTCATAGCCTGTATAGATGTAGCACTTTCCTGATCGGTGATTGTAGACTGATCTGACTCGTACGGTGCAAGCATCAAGTCACATCCGTTTCTCATCATTCTGTCCGCATCCTGGTATCCGTATCCTCCAAAGTAATCGGTTTCAGCCATTCCTTCGAATCCCCACTCGTCACGAAGAACTGTGTTGAGCATCTCAGGACATGCTTCTACAGGAACTGTTCCAATGTTGTTGAAAGCAGTCATTGTTGCTCCCGGATCGGAGTTTTTGAATACTATCTCAAATGACTTGAGGTAGATTTCGCGGAGTGACTGCTCGTTGAGCCATGTACAGAGAAGTCCTGTACGGTTTGTCTCCTGGTCGTTTATTGCAAAATGCTTGATGTATGAATATACACCATATTCTCTTGCACCGATAACGGCATTTGCTGCCATCCATCCTGCAAGAACTCCATCCTCTGAGTAGTACTCAAAGTTTCTTCCGGCAAATGCAGATCTGTGAGTGTTTGTTGCAGGTGCATACCATCCTGATACATCCATCTCATCTGCCATCTTACCGATAGACTCACCGAATGTTTTAGCCATATCTTTGTTCCATGTGCATGCAATCATAACTGCTGCCGGGAAACCGATAGATCCCTGATGGGTAAAGTTGTTGTTGATTGAAGCAGGACCGTCACAATCGTAGGTCATAACCTTATCGATAGAGTCGATTGCTGCTGTCTGATATCCGCCGAGAGATATAAGGCTTGCCATATCTGAAACGCTCATTTCATCAAGCAATAACTCCCATTTTTCATCGTCATAATCCAAGCCTCTCATATCAGCGAGTCTCAATCCGTTATCAGCACCTGTTGTAGGCATTTCATCGGATTCATCATTTAAAGCAAACTCATCATAGTTTGTCTCATTGAAGTAAGTAGCCTTATCTTCATCTGACATTTCATAATTTGCAGGAGCTGCTGTTGCCTCTGCGTAATTTGCAAATCCGTCTGCTCTTGAGAGATATGTTACATCTCCTTCTGCAAACTCAAACTGATTTACTGCTGCCACTTCATCGGAAGATCTCTTGTTGTCCTCATCAAATACTACTGTAGATGCCACATTTACAACATCTGAAGCATATTTTACATGAGAGCTTTCATTGATGGAGATCTCATAATCTCCTTCTTCAAGAACATAGCATCCCTCTCCGTTGTCATCGTAAGATGCCATATCTTCAACTGCAAATGATATACTAACTACTTCGGAAGCGCCCGGCTCAATCACATCTGTTTTTTCAAAAGCGATGAGGTTTGCTGCTGCTTTCTCGATTCCCCCGTTGGTGTACGGTGGGTTGTAATAAACCTGTACAACGTCTTTTCCTGCAACATCTCCGGTGTTGGTTACTGTCACATCGAAAGATACTGTTGTTCCGTCTGAATTAACCTCTCCCATCTCCTGTGAGAAGCTTGTGTATGTAAGTCCGTATCCAAACGGATAAACTACTTCTGAGTCATAATCAAAATCCATGTTTCCTGCTTCAGCTTCCGCAGCCGCAGTCTCATAGAAACGGTATCCCACATAGATTCCCTCTACGTAATTTACGAATGTAGGGTAAGCCATTCCTCCCTCGGAGAACATGTTTGCAACACCATACTCTTCAACATTTGTGTAATCAAAATCACCAAAGTTGTTTGATGTAGGAGTCTTAAGCAAATCAGCGACAAATGTGTCTGCCGTCTTTCCAGAAGGATTTACCTGTCCTGCAAGGATTTTTCCAAGTCCGTTAAATCCACTCTGGCCTGTTCCCGGGCAGTAAAGAACTGATTTGATCTGTGAATAATCATTAACAAATCCAAGTTCCATTGTATTTGCTGAGTTTACAATAACTATGACATTGTCATAATCTGAAGTAACCTGGTCAAGGAGAGCAAGCTCGCGGTTTGAAAGCTCAAGATATGACTTTGAAGCATCGCGATCGTCTTCCTGGTCTGAGTAAAGTGTTCCTGTTGCTCCGAACATTGAGCTCTCATCATTGGTGTAGGTATCCTCACCATCGTAGCTCATAGGAAGGTCTGCACCTTCTCCACCGCTTCGTGCAACAAAGAAAATTGCTGTGTCCGAATAATCTTTTGCTGTGTCGAAAAGATCACCGTACTCATCAATTGTAGGTTCAGGGATTGTCCAATCCTGTCCCATCATTCCTACTGAAGGTCTTGAATCTCTCCATTCCTTGTAGAAATCTGAAAGTTCTGTATTGTACTCGATTCCGGCATTTGTGAGTCCTGTAAGGAAATCTACTGTCTCATAGTTTGCCGAAAGTGATCCGGAACCTGTTCCACCGTAGAGTGGATTTGTTGAAGACCATCCGAATACGTTTACCTTTGCACCTTCTGCAAGCGGAAGTGTTGCATCATCATTCTTCAAAAGAACAACACCTTCTTCAACTATCTCGCTGCAAAGAGCATTTGCCTCATCAATAGACTCGTCGGAAATTGTTCCTCCACCCATTGACATGTTTACAATTGTGTACATCGGTCCAAATACTATTGTATTTGCTACGATTGCAACTATGGCAAGACATGCAATCCATGCCTGCTTGCGTACGAAACCTTTTAAAGGCTTCTTGATCTTAAATGCTACTATAGTAGCAATGATCGCACCCACAATGGCAACTCCTAAGATTACCAATTGAGGAATCATTGTTTTAAGTACGGCAATGACGTCCGCAATGTTAATATTTAACATCCTTTTCTTTACTCCTTCCTCTTATTAACCCCTTTATGAGTATTAGTATATCAAAAGAGCTTCCGCTCTAAAGATCGCTTTAAAATCATTCCTTCGGTGTCTCCGGGAAAATGATCTTATTTACAAAGAAGAATACCAACATTGATATTCCACCGTTTAAAAGTGTTGTTCCTATGTTGTAAAGCCATGCCGGAACCAAAAGTCCCGCAACCGCAACCCAGATGCAGTTGATCGAGTTTACGATACAAGTGATAAATACAAATGCCACAACATACCAGCAAATCTGCTTTCCTGTGTTTCCATGGCTTCTGAATACAAACAACTTCTGAATAGGGAAGTTTATACACTCACCTATGATCATAGCCACCATATATGCTGCAAAATATGCAAGTCCGCCGTGTGCTTGATCATATCCTAAGATATTCCACTGGAATGTCTCACCGAACAAGGTCATCGGTATTCCCGGCCATCCGAATGTTCTGTCACCAAGCCCTGCAAAAAGTGCCGGCAAAAATGTCAAAAGCAAATATTTAAATACCGTTATCAGATTACTTACGATAACAAACAAACCGCCTTCTCGAACCCATTTGGCTAAAACCGGATTCTTCTTGACAAAACTGTTCCATAAATTCATTTTCTCCTCCTATGCGTCCTGTCTCAGACTTTTTTCATATTTTTTGTTCTCTCTTCTGTTTCTGAAGAAGCCCGAAACAATTCCGGCAACTCCTCTGAAGAAGTGTCCGTTGGCCACATCAACAATGCTCTCTGTCATATCTCTGCTGACCATTCCGCCCGTCATTTTGCTCATTGCTCTAAACGGCATGTTGTATATAAACATGATATTCAGATCCGGAACACCCTTTTCGTATGACTTGTCGAGTTTTCCTTTGAGCACCTTATATACAAATCTGCAAAGTCCGCTCTTCGCATCCTTCATCTGACACAAAGCGTCATTTATATCAAGAGGTCCAACCTTCTCATCCGGAAGCGATGAACCGTAGAGTTTTTCAAACTCCTCGTAATGAACATTTCTTATCTGTCCTGTTTTATAACTAGGAAGAGTATCTATATCGTAAGGGAGTTCACTTATCGTTCCTTCCTTTGCAATGCTTCCATTAAGTACGATATCCGAGATATTTTTTCCGACATATATCTCGTACTCTCCTCCCTCGATTTCCCAATTGTTTGATACAGTTGAAAAATAGCGGAATGTCTTGTCATCAAAAGGAATATTTACCGTCCTGGTCTCTCCGGCTTTAAGCCAGACTTTTGTAAATCCCTTCAGTTCCTTCTTCGGTCTGATAAGCCCTGTCTCTTTCTTTCCCACATACAACTGGGCTATCTCAGCTCCATCACGATCACCTGTATTTGTGATTTCAAAAGTCACGCCGCAATCGTCAACTGCGAGATTTTTGTATTCAAATGATGTATAGGACAGTCCGTATCCGAACGGGAACTGTACAGCTACATTCGCAGTATCATAATAACGATATCCTATGAACATGCCCTCTCTGTACTGAAGGTTTCTTCTCTCCTGACCTGCGTAGTTGTATACCGGGCAATCCGCATATGAGAACGGATATGACTCCGAAAGTTTTCCGGTCGGAATCTCTTTTCCTGTTATGATATCAAGAAGTGCACCTGCTCCGGCCTGTCCTGTCAAGTATCCGTGAAGGAGTCCTTTGAGCTTGTCTATCCATGGCATCTTCACCGCACTTCCCGCACTTAGTATTCCTATTATGTTTTTGTTTGAAAGATATATATTCTCAAGTTCTTTTATCTGATACTCCGGAATGTCCATAGACATACGGTCTGAACCTTCAGACTCCGCTATCTCATCAAGCCCGAAGAAGTAAAGTACAACTTCTGCTTCCTTTGGATCGTCGACAATTGTCAGATCATAATTTGAGATAACATCTTTTATTGTCTCCACTTTAGTCGCATTGACCTGCGAGCTTCCCGCTCCCTGGAAACGTGGCTTCTCAACAAACGGTCCCTTGAGCGCCACTTTCATATTTGATTTTAGTGGCAGGATATTTTCATCATTCTTTAAAAGAACCGCAGAATTCAAAGCTGCCTTTCTTGCTATAGCATGGTGTACTTCCTTGTCAAAGCCCAATGTATGATCATTATCTTTGAAGTACATAGCAGCTTCAATGATAGGGAGGATTGCCTTATCTATATCAGCTTCTGTTATCCTTCCGTCGCCCTCTTTTACGGCTTTTATGAGTTCTCTTGCAGAATCGAGCCCCGGATTTGGCATCTCCACATTTGACTGACACTTGACACCGTCTACATGATCGTTGCTTGCGCCCCAGTCAGTGACAACTATTCCGTCAAATCCCCACTCATCTCTAAGGATATCAACCAAAAGATGCTTGTTCTCATTTGCATAGCGTCCGTTTACTTCATTGTAGGAAGACATGATACTTTTTGCATTGCCTTCCTTGACTGCAATCTCGAATGCGGTGAGATATATCTCTCTTAAAGTTCTCTCATCCACAACGGCATTCATCGCCATTCTTCTGTACTCTCTTGAGTTCACGGCAAAATGCTTCGGACATGAATAAATATGCTTTGACTGGATTCCTCTCACGTAAGATGCTGCCATCTTTCCTGCGAGATAAGGATCTTCGGAAAAATATTCAAAGTTTCTTCCGCACAGAGGCGACCTTTTCATGTTGAGTCCCGGTCCAAGCAAAACATCGACGTTCTGGGAGACAGCTTCCTCTCCAAGTGCAGCTCCTACTTCCTCACCGATTGAAGGATCCCAGCTGTTTGCGACTGTTGCTGCTGTCGGAAAACATGTTGCAGGAAGCGAAGCATTGAGCCCTAAATGATCTCCTGCTCCTTCCTGTCGTCTGATTCCGTGAGGCCCATCCGAAAAAGTGATTGAACTTATCCCCAATCGTGGAATATCACGTGACTCCCACTCATTCTTTCCGCTCAGTAATGCTGCCTTCTCCTCCAATGTAAGTTTTGAAATAATATCCTGTGCGTCCATATAACTCCTCGAAAATTCTTGTGCATTTCTTTTTCATTGCGATTTTTGATAAGTAATTTATATCACCAAAATTTACCTGTTTACCGAAAAAAGGATAACTTGTCAAAAATCGATGATAACTTGCAAAAAAAGACAAAGGCAATCGTATATTACAATTCCTTTGTCTTAAAAAAAACTATGTCAAACTGTCGACAGACAGCAGCACTTTAAGCTTAAACCAACCATCCTCAAAAGAAACACTAAGGCCTCCTCCGTATTTTTCGGCCACCTGCATGATGGACTTAAGCCCGTAGCCATGCTTTACACTGTCCTTCTTTGTCGTCTTTGGAAGATAATCACTTCCGAAAATATTCTTTTTGTTGCCATCCTCAAGTTTTACATTTTCCGCGTCGGATGCATTCTCGCAGTTTATCACGATAAATTGATTTTTCCGCCTCACGGACAGATTTATCATTCGCCTCTCTTCATCCTCAATCTGCTGTGTCGCCTCTATTGCATTGTCAAGTATATTCCCGAACAACGAGCAGAGATCCTTGACATGTATCCCCTGCAAAAGGTCTCCGTCCACCATTACTTTGAAGACTATATTTTTCTTCTCACACTGCAGGCTCTTTGTTGTCAAAATAACGTCGAGGACCTGATTCCCCGTGTTCATAAAAGCTTCCTGAATTGCTATGGATTGCTCCATGTCCTCCATGATTTCCGCCCTTTTAGCGGAATCATTCTCATTTTTCAGTGCTATTATGTAATGCTTCATATCATGCATCTCACGGCGAAGCGCCTCTGAATTGTCAACCGCAAGTTTGTACTGTTCATACTGTTTTTGAAAGAGCTGGTTTATCGCATCATTGTCTCTTCGTATCGTCATCTCGTTTCTTCGTCCAATCTCAGTGGACAACATCAAAAGCCCTCCAAAATCAACAAGCGTTCTTACATACAGGAGATTTTCAGATGCTGAAAAAGGTGTGTTTGAAGTTACAAAGCCGATATTCGACATAATAAATACTCCCACACCCGTCGCTATAAAACTGACAAGCTCTCTGTTCGATATGTTTAGCACCTGCTTTTCTCCGTGTGCTTCCTTCTCGAAACGATAGTACAAAAGGTAGGTCAGCATATATATCACAACCAGTATTATGATTGAGCCAAGGATTTCGTTCTCGCCCATAAATCTGAAATACCATACATATAACTGTCGATACAGACTCGCCGCAAACTCGGCCAACACAAACGCCTGCGCGGTCACAACTCCGCAGTCGTTTATTTTTATGTCAAGTCCGAGGTATAACGTCAGATACATCAACAGTACCGCGCCCATCATCGCCGGGATCCAAAACCATATCGGGAGCAATCCTGCAATATACTGATAAACGGCAAATATTATCGCCGTTCCTATGCAATAAACTGCGAATTCTCTGCCCTGAAGTTTTCTTTTATATATCTGCAGATAAACAAATACCGCCAGCCATTCGGCAATAGCGGTAAATAATCTTGGTGTATCCTGGAGTTGATCCGGGTTTAAAAAAATTGTCAGTCCTGTCATATTCTCTACCTTACAAAATATCTTCCGCCAACGCAGTCATAAATTCTTTTTTCTTCGCGCGGCTTATCGGATATCTCTTATCATTTGTCAATAATACTTCTTCCTTCTTAACGCCTTCCACGAAAGAAAGATTGATGATATATGCGTTGTGGCACTTGCTGAAACCGTGTTCCATAAGCATCGCTTCGTATTTTTTTAGTGGTCCCGGCATAACATAATCCTCATGATTGGTATGTATTATAACATTGTTTCTCTGACTTTCAATACAATAAACCGAATCGCAATCAATCTTTAGCTGTCTTTCCCCATCCGCAACTTTGATCCATGTGTGTTTCTTCTTAGCAGCAAGTTTTCCTACCGCCTTATCAAAAATCTGGGAAAACTGAACATAACTTACCGGTTTTAAAACGTATCCAAGCGCGTCTACAGCATAACCTTGCACCGCGTACTGAACCGTAGATGTCACAAATATGATGATGACATCTTTGTCTATTTCCCTCACTCTTTCAGCCGCTTTCATACCATCAAGATGTTTCATCTGGATATCAAGCAGTATAATATCCCAGCTGCCGTCATAATCCTCGACCAAATCCAACCCGTCGAAAAGATGTGTGATATGAAAACTCTCATTGCTCAATTTTTCATATTTTTTTATATAATTTTTCAGTTCGTCGGCCTGAGCCTGTTCATCTTCAACTATACAAACGTTCATCATGCAAATAAAATAACACGGTATACCAATACTGTCAAAACCAATTAAATTTTAAGCTCTTAATTCAAGTAAAATTCAAATCAAAACGGTGATCACAAACCTCTGTGACCACCGTTCACCTTTTCTACAGTCCTAAAATATCTGTCCAGATTTTTACCTCATCCGGATTTTCTGTGCCTAAGCGCTTTCCTGCATCAACCTCTGCCTTGTCGCCCACGATTCCTTTGATATGCTCTGAAGCCTTTTCTACTCCGCTTGCTCCTGATGTACAGAACGGAATAATTTTCTTTCCTGTGAAATCATAAGCCTCAAGGAATGTATCTATGATACTCGGCTCTCTCGCCCACCAGATTGGAAATCCGATAAATACGGTATCATACTCTGCCATATCCTCGACCTTTCCTACCATTGCCGGTCTGCATGATTCATCTGCCATCTCAAGATTACTTCTGCAATCCTTAACCGTATAATCAAGATCCTCCTTTGTATAAGGTTTTTCGGGCTTGATTTCAAAACAATCCGCTTTTTCTACTTTAGCAAGTTCTTCCGCAACCTTTGCGGTAACCCCACTTGCTGAAAAAAATGCAACCAACTTTCCCATAAAATTTGCTCCTTTCAGATTTCATGTTTTCACGCTTTTCGCGTGTAAACTACATTATATTGCTACCAAAAATTATAATTGCTGAAGCAACCAGTTCTGAACTCCGATGCACTCTATAAGTTCAAGCTGTGCCTCTCCCCAGAACATGTCCTCTTCCTCATCCTGATAGTACTTTTTCAAAATATCGAAGGTTGTGTAATCGGTTCTAGCCGCCTCTACAAGTTCTCCGAGCCATGCAAGACCGTTTTTGGAAACCTCCAAATCATACTTGATCCAGTCTATAGGATTCTTGCATACAACACCTTCCTTTTTTGCCTCTATCTTCACTTCACCACCGAGATCAAGGATTCTATCCATGCACTGTTCTACATATCCGCGCTCTTCCGCAGCATGTTCAGCATATTTCTCTGCCAATTTATTAAATCCTTCACTTGCAAAAATACGAGACTGAATCTGATGTCCATCGGCCTGCTGCGCAAGATCAGTTACAATAATCTGAAGTCCGTTAAGTATTTTTTCATTAGCCATGTTTATCCTCCTTGTTTCATTTGATTGTGCGTATATTTATTGTGTACAATTTAATTATATAGTCCATTTATAATACTTCAATAAAAAAAGAGTGCAAAATGTATCATTGTGCTACATTTTCACTCTTTTATCTCATTTTTCTTAATTGTTAATACAAATATTCTCTTAACATCTCCGGCATGGCTTTCTCATAAACTTCACTCAATACATCCGGTTCCGCCGTATATCCTCCCAATATCCACTCGCAGGTTATTCCAACTGTTCCAATCACATATATTCTTATCATCATATCGATTCGCTTATCCTTCTTCGTCTGCGGATAGGAGTTATAGATTTTTCTGGTTAACCCGACATAGTTTATCTCGGTCATATTATTTACAAAGGAATCATATCCTTCTGTATGTAAAAGAAGATTTTTGAGATACTCTTTGTGTTCGTAATAATATTTTGCCGCATCCAACAGTACCTGCTTCCATCCTGCCTCATCGAATGTCAACCTCTCAAGGTTTTTTTCCACATCTCGTCCATACGACCATGCTATAAGGTCGTACTTATCCTTAAACTGTCTGTAGAACGTTGCAGTGGAATACTCACAATTACTAGTGATATCCTTTACCGTTATCTTATCTATAGGCCTGGTTTCCGCCAATTCTCTAAACGATTCCGCCAGAATCTCTTTTGTAGTTTTTCGCTTCATATCGTATTCCCCAACTTTACGGATATTTCTTTTACAATTATACAATATTCCGTTAGGGCGATAAATGAAAAATTCGAAGTATGCCTATAACTACACAAAAACAGCCACAAACAAGCAAGCTTGCTGTGGCTGTTTATTATTTGTTTTATACGCTTAGCTCAAAGCTAATGAGAAGATTACTCGATGATTGTAGCAACTCTTCCTGAACCTACTGTTCTACCACCCTCACGGATAGCGAATGTAAGTCCCTGCTCCATAGCTACTGGATGGATGAGCTCGATTGTCATCTCTACGTTATCACCAGGCATGCACATCTCTGTTCCGCCAGGAAGTTCGCAAACACCAGTTACGTCAGTTGTTCTGAAGTAGAACTGTGGACGATAGTTGTTGAAGAATGGAGTATGACGTCCACCCTCGTCTTTTGTAAGAACGTAAACCTGAGCAGTGAATTTGCTGTGGCATGTAACTGTTCCCGGTTTAGCAAGAACCTGTCCACGAACGATCTGATCACGGTTGATACCACGGAGAAGTGCTCCGATGTTATCTCCAGCCTGAGCCTCATCAAGCTGCTTTCTGAACATCTCGATTCCGGTAACAACTGTCTTCTGAACATCATCCTTAACACCAAGGATTTCAAGCTCGTCTGAAAGGTGAAGTGTTCCTCTCTCTACTCTACCGGTTGCAACAGTTCCACGTCCTGTAATTGTGAAAACGTCCTCTACAGGCATAAGGAATGGCTTATCTGTATCTCTCTGTGGATCTGGGATGTACTCATCAACTGTGTTCATGAGCTCCATGATCTTGTCGCCCCACTCTGAGTTTGGATCCTCAAGAGCCTTAAGAGCTGATCCCTGTACGATTGGGCAATCGTTGAATCCGTACTCTTCGAGCTGCTCTGTAACTTCCATCTCAACGAGCTCGATAAGCTCTGGGTCGTCAACCATATCACACTTGTTAAGGAATACTACGATGTAAGGTACACCAACCTGACGTGAAAGAAGGATGTGCTCCTTTGTCTGAGCCATAACACCATCAGTTGCAGCAACAACGAGGATAGCTCCGTCCATCTGAGCAGCTCCGGTGATCATGTTCTTTACATAGTCAGCATGTCCCGGACAGTCAACGTGTGCGTAATGTCTCTTCTCTGTCTCATACTCAACGTGTGCAGTAGAGATAGTGATTCCTCTTTCTCTCTCTTCCGGTGCCTTATCAATGTTAGCGAAATCTGTAGCTTCGTTTCCTGCAACCTTCTCAGCCAATACCTTTGTGATAGCAGCTGTAAGAGTAGTTTTACCATGGTCTACGTGTCCAATGGTTCCAATGTTACAATGTGGTTTTGTTCTTTCGAATTTAGCCTTTGCCATTTTTTCATTTCCTCCTGAAATTTCGTACTCAAAAGCGAGTATTAATTATTCGTTTTTAATCAGTCAACCTAGATTATATCCAAGTTGACTGATATTTTCAAGATATTTCACGCTTTAAGCGTATTAGTTTTTATGCGTTCTTGTTGGCAAGAACTTTGTCAGCAACGTTCTTTGGAACCGGCTCATACTTCTCAAAGAACATAGAGTAGTTTCCACGTCCCTGAGTCTTAGAACGAAGGTCGGTTGAATATCCGAACATCTCTGCGAGAGGTACATATCCTCTAACAATCTTTCCGCCGCCAAGGTCGTCCATACCTTCGATACGTCCACGACGAGAGTTGATATCTCCGATAACATCTCCCATGTACTCCTCAGGCATTGTAACCTCAACCTTCATGATCGGCTCGAGGATCTGAGGATTAGACTTCTTCATAGCTTCCTTGAAACACATAGAACCTGCGATATGGAAAGCCATCTCGGAAGAATCGACTTCGTGGTATGATCCGTCGTATACAGTAGCGGAAATACCAACAACCGGGAATCCGCAAAGTACACCGGACTTAGCAGCCTCTTCGATACCTGTTCCAACAGATGGGATGTACTCCTTCGGGATTGCTCCACCGACAACGGCGTTAACAAACTTGAAGGTCTCCTCACCGTTGACATCCATCGGCTCGAACTTAACCTTACAGTGACCGTACTGTCCACGACCACCAGACTGCTTAGCATACTTGTACTCCTGATCAACAGGCTGTGAGAAGGACTCCTTGTATGCTACCTGTGGAGCACCAACGTTAGCTTCAACGTTGAACTCACGTAACAGACGATCTACGATGATCTCAAGGTGAAGCTCACCCATACCAGCGATGATTGTCTGTCCTGTCTCCTCATCTGTATGAGCACGGAAGGTAGGATCCTCTTCTGCAAGCTTTGCAAGAGCCTCACCTAACTTCTGCTGGCCTTCCTTAGTCTTAGGCTCGATAGCCAGCTCGATAACCGGCTCTGGGAACTCCATAGACTCAAGGATTACAGGGTGCTGCTCGTCACAGATTGTATCACCTGTTCCAGTCATCTTAAGACCTACAGCTGCAGCGATATCACCGGAGAAGACCTCATCGATCTCCTCACGCTTGTTAGCGTGCATCTGAAGAAGACGACCTACACGCTCCTTCTTACCCTTTGTAGCATTTAATACGTAAGATCCGGACTTACATGATCCTGAGTAAACACGGATAAATGCAAGCTTACCTACGAATGG
>JAILHT010000039.1 GCA_024695665.1 Lachnospiraceae bacterium | reverse complement strand
ACCATTATTTCGTCTCCCATGACAAAATCCTGTGCGCTTATCGCAAATTTAATAAATTCCCAGGCGGCCTCCTTATTTTCAGATGACTTTGAAACAGCCATTGACTCGAAACAATCCATGCACTTTTCCCCTTCAGGATTTGTGTAGCAGTAAGCAGCCGAAACCGTGTCGCTTTCATTCATAAGTTCATCCAAATCCTGATTTGGTGTAACCTCAAACCGTCTTGAAAACTCATTGCTGTTCATTCGATTAATAGTCATTGAACCGGAGCCGGTCACATCTTTGGTATTGTTCACCACATAGTCAAAATCCTCTTGAAAGGCATTATATTCGTCATCATATGCGTCATTTTCAAGGTAAAAATTGACATCATATACATTTATCAGATATGCGAGCGAGTATGAGCTGAGAACTATGTCTTCATTGTCTTCTTTTGCACGCTTGAACATATTCAGCATGGATTTGTAGCTTACCGTATCATTAAGTCCGCTCAATCCGATTTCATCTATTATCTTTTTGTTTATCTTTATGTATACCGGTTCAAGCGATTTTGGTATGGCATATACCTTTCCGTCCACCTCATGCGCCAGAAAAGCACTCTTGTAATAATCTGCTCTGTCAAAACCTTCATCGTTCTCCATAAAGGAATTTAAATCGATAATGGCTCCTTTTTTCGCCAACGTTACATAGTCGGCATTGCTCACATCGACAATATCTCCCGCGTCGCCGCTTGCTATGTCCTCGCTGTATTTTCTCATGTAAGAAACGACATCTGTTGTATCATCAAAATCATCAGCGTAGTTGTGCGTAGTAATATGAACATCCGGATGAAGTTCCATAAACATCTGAGCTATTATTTCGTAACCGCTGTACGCCGATGAGTACGCAATTGTAAGTTCCCCCGATAATTCTTTTTCTGAAACTTCCGCCTCTAACACTTCTTCTTTTTTCGCATCTGTTTTGTCACCTAAATCCGTCGCCTTGCATGCTCCCACAAAAAGAGCTATCAGCAAAGCAATGGTGATAACTGCCCCTAATACTTTTTTTGTATTTTTCATTTAGTATCCCTCAAAATGTATCCCGCTCCCTTGACGGTCTGGATGTAATGTTCCCCGTCACTTCGCGGGCCAATTTTCTCCCTGAGTCTGTTGATATGTACAGGTACTGTCTCGTCACCACCCTCGTAGTCATATCCCCAGACATGTTCCAAAATACTGTCTTTTGAAAACACCTTGTTTTTGTTGCTCATAAAAAACAAGAGCATCTCAAATTCTCTGTTTCTTAGTTCCACCTCTTTTTCTCCCACAAATACCCTGCGGGCTTCTGTGTCCACTTTTAGTCCGTCTGACAGAAGAACGGATGTGTCTGCTCCGACAAGTGATCTGTATCTCTTTACATGAGCATCCACTCTGGCAATCAACATCTCCGGTGTGAATGGCTTTTCCAAATAGTCGTCCGCACCAAGTGTGTATCCCTGAATCTTATTCATATCACCATGTTTTGCCGTGGTCATGATTATAGGTATGTTTTTTGTTTTTCTTATCTCCTCGCATACCCTTCTGCCATCCATGAGCGGAAGCATGATATCAAGGAGCACTATGGAGTAATCTCCTTTAACAGCCATATCAAAGCCCATCCTGCCGTCGAATGCTATATCCACTTCATATCCTTCTTTTGTGAGATACAGCTTTTCAAGCTCCGCAAACATCTTGTCATCTTCCACTATCAACACTTTTTCATCCATCTTATTAGTTCCCCTGACTAAAAGTTATTTCTGCCTTAAGGCCGTTTTCATTTTTCATGCGGATTTCTCCGCCCTGTTTTTCAACCGCGGTTTTTACTATCGAAAGGCCAAGGCCGTTTCCAGACTCCGGATTGGTTCGCGATTTGTCACATCTGAAAAATGGTTCCAAAATTCTTTCAAGATTTTCTTGCGCCACCCCGGGTCCGTCGTCCTTTACAGTGAGCGTGCACTTATTATTCTCACTGTACTCGAGTGATATGATTATTTTGGATTCATCTTTAATCCTGTACTTGAGTGAATTTGAGATGAGATTGTCCAAAATCGTATTTATCATCTCTTCATCTCCGAGTATAGATATGTCAGATAAACTGCAAATAAAATGCACGCCTCTTTTTTCATATTCGCCTTTATGTTCATCGAGATACTTTTCTATGCAATTCTTTAGCGAGATGGCATGCAGCGATTCTTCATCTGTCGCTTCCAGTCTGAAACGGCTCAATATGGCAGCAAGCAGCCTGTCTATTTCAAATGCCTTATCAAGCATATTGTTAAGATACTCTGCCTCCGTCTCCTTGTCTTTCACAATCCCTTCCTTTATGGCATTTGCAAGAAATACCATGGATGCCAACGGACTTTTTATGTCATGCGATATATCTCTGACCATCATTTTTTCTTTTTCGAAACGATTCTTCATGGTCTCATCGGCATTTTCCAACCGCTTGGACATCTCATTAAAGCTGTCTGTCACTTTTGTAAACTCTGAGACTCTGGGCGGTGCCATTCTATAGGAAAGATTTCCGTTTTCTATCTGACCCGTGGCCTCTATAAGTTCATCAAAATACTTTTCTATCCCCGAATACACATAGCCGGTGATGAATCTGTTTGTGAGAATATAGGTAAAAATCGGACATATGATTAGAACTGCAATTATTACAAAAAGCACCATTGAGATTGAATTTTCCACTTCATTTCCGGTATTTGCATATAGATAGAGGAAATATGTTTCCTCGCCAAAAGATATGCTGCTCGTGTAGGTGCTGATGCCGTTTGACAAAAGATTTAAGTCTTCATTGATATTTTCATAGAAAACATCATTTCCGCTCATAATTCTCATTGACAGGCCGTTTTTTTTGACGATTTTGTCGAGATTTGAAGTGCCCCTGCCATATCTCATATCCTCTTCGACAATAAGCTTTATGGTCTGACAGGTTCTGTTGAAACTTGCCTCATCTTTTGTACCAAAGCTCATTCCCTCAATAAGGCATATCCAGACTATGACAACCGCCACAAAGACTGCAATAACAGTAGACACAAGCGGTGCAAGCGAAACAATCATGTTTGCTCTCGCCATTCTTTTTTTGATGCTGTATAGATTATCTATTGATTTCACCCCAAAACTTCCCCCAATAAAATTCGTGTATTTATACATTATTACATAAACATAAACTGAAAATAAACCATGACTTATGTCATTTGAAATACGTAATGTAATGCCCGCCAGAACAACTTCGGCTGCATACACTGGTTCATTTGCTATAATGCGAGTATTTTGCTCCATACCATGCTCTTCGCAGTAAATATAGTTATTGTAAGATCCATAGCCTGCATCAGCTACATGATATTTTGGATAGTGACCATATAACTCATTAAACTTTTCCATTAAAAGAACAAAGCAATCCATATCTGAAGCATACTGTTTTGCATCTACAACCGCTATGTATTCATCACATACAGCTATCTGCATGTTGTAAGCAGGCAACAGTTGATCATTTCCCATATAATCCTTTTTTACTCTCATGAAAGTGGCGTCATGGTCTGTTTTTGAATAACTATTTCGTTTGTCGCCACAAATATTGATGCTTATGGTGTACTTAGATAGTTTGTTTTTGTATGCCTCAAGAAGCTCATAGTTTCTTTGCTCGTTAGTTTTTCTATGGCCTTTGCCATGCTTAAATTCTGTTGGATTTAACTTCATTAGTTTGGCGTACTCTTCTATGAGCAATTCCAGATATTCAACTGCATACTCCATTCTTATTTCGAATTTAATTCCAAATGTCGCCAATTCCTCAGCATTAATACGTTCAATTAAAGCTGTGATTTTCTCAAAGGTTTTATCTCTGTTTTTAGTACAGGATTTCTTCCAAACCCAGGTATATTTATTAGCATTCGCCTCAATCTTGGTGCCGTCTATGTAAGTATGTTGTAAATCGACTGAATCACGTGCAAATATTTCTTTATTAATTGCAAGGAAAACATCTTGAACTGAAGATTTTAAGGAGTTTATAAAAGAACCTATAGTGACATAAGATGGAACTTTCATGCCATCCAAAAGATACATATATCGTATATCCGTAGTACATGATTTTTCAATTTTGCGAAGGGATAAATATCCGTTTTCCATGAACGAAAAGAGGACAACCTTCAGGAGATTGATTTGATTATATTTAGGCCTTCCAGTGTTGTTCCCTTTCATTACAACATATTGGCTTAGTTCAATACTATCTACAATCTCGCAGAAACTATATACGATATCTGAAACGGGTATTAAAGTTACAATTTCTAGTGGTAATTTTAGTTGTTTTGGTTTAATATTTAATTCGTTAGCATAGGTATAATTATATACCGAATTTGGGGCACAGACATAGTTCTGTGGCTCATTTTTTATAATAAAAGAGGAGTGAAATCTGAAGATTTCACTCCTTACCTTTTTTCAAGGAAATTTTTTAACAGCCCCTCTAAAAAAATGTATTTCTATTTGTTTTTCTCACTAAGTCTCTTTATTTCTTCTTTCAGACGTAAATTCTCATCCACAAGTTTCTGCCGTTCAAGTTCGCCCTCTTTTCGGCCTTTTTCAAGCCCCTCTTCTATGCCTTCTTCCTTGCCATCCTTATACATATCTCTTAGCTTTTCTTCCAACAGCATATACTCACCCTTCCACCTTTCTCTTTGCTTAGAGTTTTCTACTTCATCCAAGAGTCTGCCGGTAAAATCTCCGTGACGCTTTCCGTCTATCAAAAACTTTAGGAACTCTCTCATCTTCTCGGAGCAATCATTCATATAGCCCTTTGCACATACGAATATCTTGTGCGCTCCATCATTCAAATATATGGAATTGTCCTCCATGCAAACATTTTCAAATGTATATATATGACGTCCCTTTTTAAAGAAATCATTAAGGCAGATAAAAACGATGTATGAATCCTTGATTTTATCGTAATCCTCGCCACTCAATAAGTTGTCACGGTCTATCATCCCTTGATAGAACCTCGTTCGCTTTGGCAGATTTGCTTTTAAAAAAGTCTGCATCTCAAGGTCATATATAACATTTTGGTCATCTTTAAAATATACGTCAAATCGTACGCCTTTGCCGTCCGGTGTTACCTTTACTGCTTTTTGGTCAGCCTTGTACACCAACGAGCTTATCTTTCTTCCCGTAACAAGTTCCGCAAGCTCGATGCATAAATCTTCATTCTCCATCAGAATCTTACAGAACAGAAAATCGTCCGTAAACCTCAATTCTCCGTAGGTCTTTGTCTTCAAACTTTTCCTCCCTAAATTATATATCCGTAATTACTATGTCGCAACTGTTTCAAGGGTTTTGGGAAAGATAAAAAATAAGACTTAAAACAAGACAGAGCGTGATACCTTTTATGCATCACGCTCCGGCACCAACGATATGTTATCATTTATACCATGCTTGCTACAATCAGCAAGGTGTACAAAGAATTTAAGTGTGGATTTTGGTACTTTCACGAACGACAAATTTGTCACTCCATATCTACGAGCAAACCTTTATGTATCATTTCCAGTAAATCCATGTCATCTATTAAATCTGCAGGTATTCTAGTTGCTACAACTATCAGCTGATGCTTTCCATAGTAAAAAGCCTCAGTCAATTCTTTGAAGACAGCAAAGCATTTTTTGTTATTAATAAAGCTTTCAGCATTATCGATAACCAGCAAATCGTATTTGTTTAGCATATCTAAAGACATATCTTTGCAGTCGTTCGAGGATATGTTTATTAATTCGGAAATGTTCTCTTTTGATAGATATTTCACCCTTTTCCCCCACTTTTTCTCTACCTGAAAGCAAATATCCTGAACAAATTCCGTCTTTCCTACTCCTGATTTGCCATATATCCATATAGGATTGTATACAACTTCGATATCTTCTATTACTACACTTGCAACCGCATGAGCAAAACGATTTTTTTCCACTCTTTTTTCTCCATTTCATCTTAAGTTTTTTATGTATTTCCGGTATCCCCAGAATAGCAAACCGTCTAGACAATATGTGTCATTTTAGATATACGGCTCCCGTATTATTTGATTTGTAGTTGACTGTTAATAAATGACTATGCCGGTTTTGTTCACATAAAATGAGAGTGATATTTCTATCACTCTCTAAGATCAGATGTACTTCTTATTTGATATTTTCAGTTGCTATCTTAAGTTCTTCTTTGAGGCGGCGAATCTCATCCTCAAGCTTTTCTCGCTCTAGCTCACTGGCACGAAGTTCTGAAACAACATCTTCGTAATCCATATCATTGTCAGCGGCATCCTCAATATCTGACAATATTGCCTCCATAGTATCACTCGAATAACTTGGATTTGCGTAAGATGATACATCAAATCCAGCTTCTAATCCACGTCGAATAACGTTCATTTGATCCGAATCGAATTTCGAATTGGCATAGATTGACACATCAATACCAGCCTCTAATCCCGCACGAATTTGGTACATTTGGAACCAATCGAATTTTGGGTCTGCAAAGATTGATACATCCACCTTATGCTCAAGCCCGAGGCGTATCTCATCTATCTGTTTGCAATCATATTTTGGATTAACAAATACTGATATATCAACTCCGTTTTCCAGTCCTTGGCGAATAATTTCCATTCGTTCCCCATCGTAGTTTAGGTCAGAATAAAGGGATACATCAATTCCATGGCTTAATCCAATTCGAATCTGAGCCATCTGCTTCGAATCGTATTTTGGATTGCTATAAACAGACACATCTATTCCTCGCTCCAATCCGCTTCGAATCTCTTTCATCTGTTTATGATCGTATTTTGGGTCTGCATAGACAGATACATCAACTTCACTTTCTACACCATTTCGAATTTCTTGTAGCTGATTGAGGTTGAAATTTAAGATGATTTCTTTGAATTCTTTTGAGATTTCCATATGCTTACTGCCTCCTGTTTTATTTCCATTTCAAGTGCGTTTATGAGCTCTTTTACATGCTTGTCTTGCTCTTTTCTTTCCAGTATTTTTCTAAAAACCAAACATAACTGTAAAAACATCTCTGCCGCCAACCATATGACCAATATCCTCATATGTTAGATTTGTATTGGTCTGCAAAAGAAAATATATTAACTGCCTGGATATGTCATATTTCCGGTTACGTTTCTTTGATGCCACATCCGACAACTTCACTTCACAGACATCGCATACTGTATTAATTATTACCTGTGGCTCTATTACATTTTTCATAGATTCATCCTTGCTGCAATTATGTTAGCTTCATTTTATTATTTTGATATGACATATTCTGTCTCTAATAAGAAACTTATACTTACCACATAATCTCTTTGACCGCATCAATTAAGCCATAATACAATAAACTGTCTTTAACTCTTGCCTCTGGGTGAGAATAAGAAATAACTATTCGGCCGTTCTCTCTTACAAAATAAATACCCCGAGAAGTCATTTCCCAATTTGGCTCAGCCACTTCAAATATATCCTCAAAATAAATGCTTGAGGTTCCACAGCAAATGATAACTTGAGGATTGCTGATTTGAAATTGCCTAATCAATTGCTCTCGCGTATCACGTGCTGCCGACTGAAGTTCTGAGTAATTTGAAGTATGTCTCCCACTCGTTTTCTTTACGTTAACAACACATATTTTGTTTAGTAATTCTATACGTTGTTGATTTGTAATGCTTTCCAACTCGATCCACGGTATTTCCAAATTAATACTTAGGATTCCTCTTGTCCATCTAGCTTTATTATCCCACGTTTGTTGCCTTCCACCATTTGAAATATAATTACATAAATCCCAAGCCTTGCCACCATTGACCTCCTTTAGCAAGTAAAGAATCCTAACAGGTGCTTTTTTATATTCATCTTCATTTACTATGCCATACGTAATTATGTCAGGATTATCTATTTTCCATTCATCAAATAATTCTTTTTGCTTCTCTATCATCATTTCTTTTCTACCCAATGATGCTGCATGGCTCTATTGTTCTTGCAGGTAGGATTACAAACTAGTGGCGGTCTATTATCGCTCTTTTTAGTAAGGCCACAGTTTGTGCAAACCCAATCTCGTTTCTTTTTTCCGAACATGAAAAACATTCTCCTTTTATTAGGGCTTAAAGCACTTCCGTATTCCATTGTATATTTTATCGTTAATCATTATATATCCTATCCCATCTCTGGAACCTCAATACCCCTTATTTCTCACATAAACAATATGTGTCGTTCCAAAAAAAAGTAGCAAGTTAATCATCAAAGTCAACTTCTAATCCACTTCGAATTACTCTCATATGTCTATTATCATATTTGAATTATGCGTAATGCTATAAAATCACAATTTTACCAATTTGTAGCTTCATTCCTTGCTGCTTTCCATCCATCTCTATATCCCTCTTTGAATGCATCGCTCCGAGATCCACTTGGCATCGTTCTTTTTAGTCGTGCCAATTTATTATCATTATCTCTTGATTCATATAGTAACTTCATAAATCCATCATATCCATCTCTATATCCTTCTTCATATGTCTTCACGTCACCGCCTCCTTTATCATGTAAAAACACAATCATTCAGAAAAATAATCTTTCAAAGCATCCTTACCGTCTCTTAATCTATCCCAATTATCATGAAATGAATCATATTTATCCTTTTTCTCATCCGACAATTTATTATAATCTCTTTTAGACAATTTAGTCGAATCATCTATATAATCCATAAAATTATCAGCAGCCCCAAATAATAAATCCTTCAATATTCCCATTTTATTGTCTCCTTTCACTTAATTACTAGTAGCTTCCTTCCACTTACTCATATACATAGTATACCTACGACGCTTCATATATAACCACAAGCGCCTATGGCATTACAGTGTGAAATCTAGTACTATTTTACCCCCCCCCGATAAACCTTAGTCAATAAAACGTCTCTTTTATTTACAGAACGAAAAGCAAAGGCTTAAAAAGGCAGGCAATGCTATCGGATCTTTGAGCTTATTCTCACTTTGAATTTGCCAACTCAAGCAAAGCATCTTTGTACTTGCTCTCAGCCTCTATCTGACTATGTATCATTATGATGTCATCCTTTTTAAGTCCTTTGCAAAGACAACTATTAAGGCAATCTGTAAGATCATCAAACGCTTCCTCTAGCATATAGATTCTATTAAATGCTCTGTATGAGACAACTGTTTTGAAACCATTTTTGTATACTGCCTCTCTGAATTCTCTTAGGAAATTCAAAAGTTCTTTGTTAGGGCACAAAGCTTTTTCCACCTTCGGACTATAATCCATATATACAACCGCAAACCTATCGAGAGTTGTCATATCCAGCTGTTTTCCTCCAACATATTCAATGTCAGTCTTATTTCCATAAGTGTTTCCGGCTACCATTAACTTAAAGTCCGGATGTGCCTCCACATAACCTATAGGAGCCGGAAAATAGTAATAACCATTTGCAATTGCAGAGTTATACATATTAAGCACCTCCGGAAACGATGCGTGCATCTCATCAAGCAAAAAGAGTCCACCATTTTTAAAAGCCTTGTAGAACTGCGTCTCGTGATATGTTCCATTTGCATCTGTAAATCCAACCAGCCTGCTCTCCTGTGTTGTGGCATTGCAGACATAAAACGGAAGTTCCATGAGTTCTGCT
>JAILHT010000013.1 GCA_024695665.1 Lachnospiraceae bacterium | reverse complement strand
TTTTTTAATCGGCGTGACAGGATTCGAACCTGCGGCCTCTACGTCCCGAACGTAGCGCTCTACCAAACTGAGCCACACGCCGTTAATTTGGCACGGCTTTAAGCCGTGCCTTATTTTTTAACGCTAAAACATAGTATCACACTGGTCAATGTTTGTCCAGCCTATTTTTATACATCAAGTATGAGCTGACAGCATCCATAGATTCCGGCATCATTTCCGAGTGTAGCTATGACAAACTCAGCATCTTTACATGCGTGGAAGGCTTTCTCCCGGTATGCCTTCTTTGTGTTGTCTGTTATTATCGTTCCGGCCTTTGACACGCCTCCTCCGATAACAAATACTTCAGGATCTGCCACACATGCGATTTGGGCCATTGCTGTTCCGAGGATTCCGCAAACCTGCTCTACAAGCTCGTTTGCTACCTTGTCTCCTGCTTTTGCCTCATCAAATATATCTTTTGCTGTGAGAGAATCAAATTTTCTTAATGAGGTGCTCTCATCTGTCTCATCGAGCTTCATATTTGCGAGTCTTACGATTCCGGTTGCTGAAGTGTACTGCTCAAGGCATCCCTTTTTTCCGCAGTTGCATGCTACTGTCTCATGCTCGTTTACAGTCATATGTCCGATTTCTCCACCGGCTCCGTTTGCTCCTGATATCATCTTTCCGTCGCAGATGATTCCGCCGCCGACACCTGTTCCAAGTGTGACCATGACAACGTTTTTACGTCCTTTTCCGGCTCCCATCCACATCTCTCCGAGAGCTGCAACGTTCGCGTCATTTCCGACTTTTACAGGAAGATTTACCTTTGCTCCGAGGTCATCCGCAACATTGAATACGCTCCATCCGAGGTTTACGCATCCGTTTACTGTTCCGTCTGTTTTTACCGGTCCCGGAACCCCTACTCCGACACCCTGTACATCATCTTTCGATATGTTTTTCTCTTCAAGTTTTGCATCTATAGCCGCTGCCACATCAGAAAGAATAGCAACACCTTTGTTCTCTGTTCTTGTAGGTATCTCCCACTTGTCGACAAGCGTTCCATCTGTCTTAAAAAGCCCCATCTTACAGGTGGTTCCTCCGATATCTACTCCGAACCCGTAATTTTTCATTTTGTGTTCCTCCATATACATTTTTACAACTTTTAACACTGCCTATTTAGTATAAAATTCACTCTTAATAGTGTCAAGATTGGCTTTCTACATATATGGCAAAAAGTCCAGATCCTCCAGGTCTTCATGAATTTCATCCATGAATTCCTTCCATATTTCTCCGGGGTATGCAGATCCTGTCAGACCCTCGAGTTCTTTTGGCATATCATATCCGACCCATACCGATGTTGTGTAATATCTCGTGTATCCCACAAACCAGCCATCCTTGTTCTCGTTTGTCGTTCCGGTTTTTCCGGCGCTTGTCATTTCTTCTAGGGCAACATCTTTTCCGGTTCCGTACTCCATAACCTTTGTGAGTGTCTCCGTCATCATCCTGGATGCTTTTATCTTGTATATCTCCTTGCTCTCCGTGGCCTCCGACTCGTCGACAATGATATTTCCGTCAGCATCCTCGATTTTTACTATGCAGCTTGGTGTACGGTATACTCCGTCATTTTCTAAGGTTGCGTAAGCCGAAGCCATCTCAACGCAGGATGCACCTCTCGTGAGTCCTCCGAGTGCTGATATAAGTCTCTCGTCCTCCTCTGACAAGCCGTTAAAATTCATATTGTAGAGGTAATCCAATCCCGCTTTCGGTGTCACCTCTTTAAAAAGACTGTATGCAACCGTATTTTTCGAGTAAGCCACGGCATCTGTAATGCTTATGTCTCCTGAGTATGTGCCGTTTGCATTCGCCGGTGAATCTTCCGTCGGCTCATCTACCACTGTGGACTCCGGGGTATATCCCCTCTCAAATGCCGGCGTGTATACAATAAGCGGTTTTATCGTGCTTCCCGGCTGCCTGTAGCTTTGATAGGCACGATTCAATGTGTATTCGTCGGTAGTCTGGCTCCTTCCACCGACTATCGCATTCACCTTTCCGGTGTCATTGTTTATACATACTGCTGCACCCTGCAACTCGTAAGTTCCCTCTGCATTTGTCTCATCAAACGAGGAAAGTCTGTCATCGACTGCATCCTGCAGTTCGTTTTGCATATCCATATCTATCGATGTATAGATTCTAAGACCGTCCTTGAACAGTCTCTCGTTGCACTCCGTGTATTTCTCCCTGTAGCTTACATCATAAGCGTCTTCCTCATCCTCTGAAGCAAACACATTTTGAAAAACAAATCCGTCTTTTTTCATAAGTGCTCTCGTCGCACAATAATAAATATATGTCTCAACATAGTTGTACTTATTTTTTTCTGTATGAACGAGGCTTACGCTCTCCTCACACGCTAGAGAATATGCGCCATCTGTTATCACTCCCATATCATACATATTTTGGAGCATTCTGTTTCGTCTTGCTATGGTATTGTCTGAGTTCGTGTACGGATCGTAGTAAGAGGGATTGTTCGGTATGGCACAAAGATACACCATCTGTGAAAGATCAAGCTCATCCACAGTCTTTCCAAAGTATCCGATCGATGCCGCCTGAATGCCGTAGTATCCGTTACCAAAATAGATATTGTTTAGGTAGAACTCCATTATTTCACTCTTCGTGTACTTCTTCTCAAGCTCGACCGCCATGAATATCTCTTCGGCCTTTCTCTGCCATGTCTTGTCCTGAGAGAGGAAAATATTTCTCGCAAGCTGCATTGTTATCGTACTCGCTCCCTCTGTAACCTCGCCATTTCTGATTGCAGCATAAGCGGCTCTTAGAATTGCTCGAACATCAATACCGTTGTGCTTGAAAAATTTTCTGTCCTCCGTGCAAATCATCGCATAGACAAAATCCTGCGGTATATTGTCATATGATATGTAATAAGCAACCTTCTCTCCGCTCAAAGTTGTTATCACGCTGTTGTATTTGTCGTAGACAACAGAGGTCTCCGCGCTTCTGAAAGTCTCCTCGTCGG
Source organism: Lachnospiraceae bacterium (assembly GCA_024695665.1). Classification (GTDB taxonomy): domain Bacteria; phylum Bacillota; class Clostridia; order Lachnospirales; family Lachnospiraceae; genus JAILHT01. The sequence goes on along the minus strand of JAILHT010000013.1, from coordinate 39,941 downwards.
TCGCTCTCACTATCTTCTGTGCCTCTGTTTTAAGTTTTGACACCTCTTCTGCATATCCCCCCAAAAAGTAATATGCAACTGCTGATATTACCAATATTAAAAGGACAAACTGTATTCTGAAAAAATGCCAAAAAGCTCTGTTTCTTTTTCTCTTTTTCATAGAGTTTATTATCACACATAAAATGCAAAAAAAGAAGAGGTTCCCTCTTTAAACCAACGTTCAAAGGGGTAACCTCCCAATCTATATTTTATTCCAGATTCAGTTTGTTGTTCATGAGATAATATGTTCCGATAACATAGACTATGTTAAAAATCATAGTAATCACAAATGTCATTATAAGATATCCAAGCGATACAACATCTGTCGTCTCAGAGATAAACGAAACTCCGAGGAAGATTATGCTTATGATATGCTCAATCGTTGCTTCTATAATACTTATCACGATATATCCAACAAAGCTCATTAGTATTTTGTGGTCTTCCGACTGATGTCCTAACATCATTGAAAAATATATCTTTATAAGTGCCTGGAAAGTTCCTGCCAAAGCAGTGAGTATGAAAAATACTGCGTAAGGAGCATCAACATTTACGATCAAAGCCGCTAATTCCTCGAATACTTTTTTAAAGTTAATCAAGTTTCCGACTCTTGCAACTGCTATCAGGAGAAAAAGTCCGTAAGAAATTATTCCCGACAAAAATGCTATCGCAAATTCTACATATCCGGATATACATTTTGATGTGAGATGCATCTTTGCGCTTACCGGGAGTGTGAATGACAAATATCCTTCGCTGCCCAACAGATTCTTATAAAATCTTGTTATTACAATTATCATTGATATGATGCTTACCGCTACCGTGAGTGCGACAAGCGCAAACATTATTGTCCCCCAGAGTACAACTATGACTGTCGGAGGAGCAGTCTTTGCATCAAAATCAGGTATCGAAAGCCCTGCCAGTGCTCCCACTACGATAAAAGCCGCGCAAAGTGGAAGTAAACTTCTGAATGTCGATTTGAAATCATATTTTATCAATCTGCCTAACATGCGAACACCTCCCTGAAATAACCGTCCAGACTCTTTCCTTGTTCTTCAACCAACTCTTCAACATTTTTGTGAAGTATCACTTCACCGTTTCTAAGAAACACTGCTTCATCGAGCACGTTTTCCACATCAGCGATAAGATGTGTGGAAATAACTACCAAAGCGTCAGGTTCATAGTTCGATATAATGGTTCTAAGGATGTAATCTCTTGCGGCCGGGTCAACGCCTGCTATAGGCTCATCCAAAAAATATACTTTTGCCCTTCTTGCCATTGTGAGTATAAGTCTCACCTTTTCTCTGGTTCCTTTTGACATCTTTCCGAGTCTCATATTCTCGTCAATGTTCAGATTGCCAAGCATGGTTTTGGCTCTCTCTGTATCGAAATCGCTGTAGAAATCGACATAGTATGCTATTATATCTTTCACTGTCATCCAATCCGGAAGGAAATCCTTGTCCGGCAGATATGACACAATACTTTTAGTCTCCGTGGAAGGCTCTTTTCCATCTATAAATATCATTCCTTCCGTCTGTCTTAACAGACCGTTTGCAAGCTTTATAAGTGTCGTTTTTCCACTTCCGTTAGGTCCCAAAAGCCCTACTATTCTCCCTGCTTCCAACGTGAGACCGACATTGTTTAATGCCACTTTTTTTCCATAACTCTTTGTCAAACATCTGAGTTCAAATATTGACATTTCTATTCCTCCCCTTTGCATTTTGTGTTTACTGCATTTAGAATCTCGTTATCATCGAACCCCAATGAATGTAGTGTATCAAAAAATTCGTCGACGTATTTTTTACTCAATTCTTTTTTCAGAGCATCGATTTTCGTCTGGTCTGTGGTGACATATCTTCCCGAGGTTCGCTCCGTAAAGATAAGCTCCATTCTTTCCATCTCCGAAAATGCTTTCTGCATTGTATTGGGATTGACATTTGCCTCCATAGCCAGTTCTCTGACCGACGGAAGTTTCTCTCCTACTTTGTACTTGCCGCTCAGCAGATCAAACTCAATCTTCTCTATTATCTGAATGTAAATCGGCACTCCCTTTTTAAATTCCCAATCCATAAACTCACCTCCCCGATCCGGATTGCGACATTTGTTATTGTAATACTGTATTAGGTGCTTAATACAGTATTACAATAACACAATATCTGTATATGTCAACCTTTTTGTAACAATTTTTTTGATTTTACACAAAAAAAGACTACACACATAATGTGTGTAGCCTTTAAAGTAAGCTTTAATTGAATTACTTAAGAGTAACCTTTGCTCCCTCAGCCTCAAGTTTAGCCTTGATGTCCTCAGCTGTAGCCTTGTCAGCCTGCTCTTTGAGAACCTTAGGTGCTCCATCAACGAGATCCTTAGCTTCTTTAAGTCCAAGACCTGTAGCTTCACGTACAACCTTGATAACCTTAACTTTGTTAGGACCAACTTCTGTAAGCTCTACATCGAACTCAGTCTTCTCTTCTCCGGCTGCTTCAGCACCGCCTGCTGCTGCAACTACAACACCTGCTGCTGCAGATACACCGAACTCTTCCTCACATGCCTTTACAAGGTCATTTAACTCTAATACGCTTAACTCTTTGATTGCTGCGATAAACTCTTCTGTTGTTAACTTAGCCATTTTATTTTACCTCCGTAAAAATTTTGATTTGATTTCAATTTGTTTTCCTGACAGATTATTCTGCAGGAGTCTCTTCTGCTGCCGGAGCTTCCTCAGCTGCCGGTGCTTCTGCAGGAGCTTCAGCTGCTACTGCGCCACCCTGCTCTGCGATCTGATTAAGAACACGAGCGAAGTTTGTAATAGGTGACTGAATGCTTCCAAGGAATTTGGAAAGAAGTTCTTCTCTTGATGGGATTGAAGCAACTGTTGCCATTCCCTTTGCATCATAGAGTGTTCCTTCTACTACACCTGCTTTGATCTCGAGCGCCTTTGCATCCTTTGCGAATTTTGCAAGAATACGAGCCGGTGCTGTTGCGTCTGTCTTACTGATTGCGATTGCGCTTGGTCCTTCAAGAACCGGTGCAAGCTGTGCAAAATCAGTTCCCTCGAATGCTCTGGTCATATATGTGTTCTTGTAAACTTTATATATGATTCCTTCTGCTCTCAATGCCTTACGTAATGCTGTATCCTCAGCAACTGTAAGTCCACGGTAATCTACAACTACAACAGACTGAGCATCTTTTACATTCTCAGAAATTTCCTGTACGATTGGCTGTTTAAGTTCTACCTTTGCCATGAATCGTGCACCTCCTTCTTCTAATACTAGCTGATCCGAAAGGACCGCCGTTTTATATTGGAGCCGAAAAAAACCCTCTGTCCAAAAGACAGAGGGTGATAATGAATTCGATTATTTCGAAATTCCCTCGGCAGGCACTGATAAGTTTACGTCCCATAGGACACCTGCTGTCTTCGGCAACATGCTTAAATAATATATCATCTTATATTTTAGGTGTCAACAAAAATATGCCTAAATTACTGTGCAACCTTTGTTACATTAACCTTAACACCAGGTCCCATAGTAGGAGCCAAAGAGATGCTCTTTATATACTGTCCCTTTAAGCTTGCTGGCTTAGCCTTGTTGATAGCACCCATAAGAGCTTGGAAGTTGTCCGCTAACTGTTCCTCTGAGAAAGAAGCCTTTCCAACCGGTACATGGATGATATTGCTCTTGTCAAGTCTGTACTCAATCTTACCTGCTTTAATATCAGCGATAGCCTTTGCAACGTCCATAGTAACTGTTCCGGCCTTCGGGTTTGGCATTAATCCCTTAGGTCCGAGTACACGTCCGAGACGTCCAACAACACCCATCATATCAGGAGTAGCTACAACTACATCGAAATCAAGCCATCCGTCGTTCTGAATCTTTGGAATGAGATCCTCTCCTCCAACGAAATCAGCACCTGCTGCCTCAGCCTCGTCAAGCTTTGTTCCCTTTGCGAATACCAAAACACGTACAGTCTTTCCTGTTCCGTGAGGAAGAACAACGGCTCCACGAACCTGCTGCTCAGCGTGACGTCCGTCACATCCGGTACGAATGTGAGCTTCGATTGTCTCGTCGAACTTTGCTCCTGCTGTTTTCTTTATTAAAGCAACTGCTTCTTCTACATCATACTGTGCAGCTCTGTCGATCTGCTTAGCTGCCTCAGCATATCTTTTACTTCTCTTCATTTAATGAACCTCCTGTGGTAATAGCGGGGGAATTCCTCCCTCCCACTTTCGTTAACGATAAATCGTGTTGCTGTCACGATTGTTTTCAAAAATTATTCTTCTACAGTTATACCCATGCTTCTTGCAGTTCCTGCAATCATGCTCATAGCTGCTTCGAGTGATGCTGCGTTCAAATCAGGCATCTTCTTCTCTGCGATTTCCTGAAGTTTTGCTTTGGAAAGAGTTGCCACTTTGTTCTTGTTAGGTACTCCTGATGCAGTCTTGATGTTGCAAGCCTGCTTGATAAGTACTGCTGCAGGCGGAGTCTTTGTTACGAAACTAAAGCTTCTGTCTGCATATACTGTGATAACTACAGGGATGATGGTGTCTCCCTGATCTGCTGTTCTGGCATTGAACTGCTTTGTGAACTCAACGATGTTTACACCGTGCTGTCCAAGTGCAGGTCCGACCGGAGGAGCAGGTGTTGCCTTTCCGGCAGGAATCTGCAATTTAATGTATCCTTCTACTTTTTTTGCCATTTAAAGTTTGCCTCCTTAATTCATCTTCTTAACTTCCGTAAAGTCTATCTCAACAGGAGTCTCCCTGCCGAAAAGCTCTACATTTATAGTTAAGGACTGTTTGCCATGGTTTACTGAACGGATGGCTCCAACCGTATCCTTCCAGATACCGTCGATAACCACAACCATGTCTCCTTCCTCGAAGTCAGCGACGATTCCGCTAGCTCCGATTCCCAAATTGTTCATTTCCTCGTCTGTGAGTGGCACCGGCTTAGATCCCGGTCCAACGAATCCTGTTACACCTGTGGTGTTTCTGACAACGTACCAGGTATCGTCGTTCATAACCATATTTACGAGCACATAACCCGGAAACATCTTCCTTGAAACCTGTTTCTTCGCTCCGTTTTTGATTTCAACCACATCTTCCATAGGAACTCTCACTTCAAGGATAAGATCCTTGAGATGTCTGTTCTCAATGGCTTTGTCGATGTTTGCCTTTACTTTGTTCTCATATCCGGAATATGTATGAACTACATACCATCTAGCTTCTGCCATTTTGCCACCTCTCTAAAGAATTATAAATTTACAAGGAAATTTATACCGTACTGGATAACTGAATCCAGCAACGAAATAATTAAACCTACTGCAACCGATACAGCAACTACTGCTGCAGTCTGTTTAACAAGCGTATCTTTTGTCGGCCAAATGATTTTCTTGAATTCAACCTTGAGGCCGTCAAAGAAGCTTGTCTTTGGAGCTTTTTCATTTTTCTCTGCCATAATAAACTCCTTCACACAATCTGACTATTTGGTCTCCTTATGCATTGTATGTGTTCTACAGAATCTACAATACTTTTTGGTTTCCACTCTGTCCGGATGAGTTTTCTTGTCTTTTGTCGTGTTGTAGTTACGACGTTTGCATTCGGTACATGCTAATGTAATCTTAGTGCGCACAACTTCCACCTCCATAAATTTATTTTTGTGTGGTTACTTTTCTTTATCCCTACCATCGTAAATTTGGGCATAAAAAAAAGACCTTTTTCCAAGCCGTCTAAATATATCACAATTACTATTGTCCGTCAACAAATAATTTTGCGAAAAACTTGGTTTTTTCGGCCTTATCGCCTCTTAACCACCATATATTGTAAGTTGTTTCTTCTATATAAATGTATTTTGTAGATGACTTTTTTTTACTATTGTCATATAATAATGTTGTATAAATAGAATTACTATAACTACATATACCCTACGCCGTTATTATATTTGAAACAATGGATTATTTCAAGAGGCGTTCATTCATGGAAGAAAGGAGGGGTGAGTAGTGGCAGTTATCGATAGCGCTTATAATTTTTATCTATCTACGTACGGCAATTCCAGCAATCGCTTTGATTCACACAAGAAGAGCGAGCTGCGTACCGCCTACAACAATATCGTAAAAGTCAATAAAGAATCCCCTCTTTACAAGATAAAGAATGATGACAACTTGCAGAAACATGTTATCAACATTAAAGAAAATGCAAGAAGTATTAAGCATGCCATCGCTTCTATGGATGAGAACGGCGAAGATCTCGACAGCTTCTTTAATAAAAAGGTTCCTTATTCCACAGACGAGGATCTCGTTTCCGTGGATTATGTCGGTGATTCAGGCGACAGCAGTTCTATAGACTTCAATATAGAAGTAAAGCAGCTCGCTTCCCCTCAGGTAAACCTCGGTAATTACCTGCATGGCAGCGATACCGATTTCGTTCCCGGCGATTATACATTTGATCTTGATACTACAAATTCATCTTACGAATTCCAGTATACGGTCAACGAGAACGAAAACAATATGTCCGTTTTGAACAAACTCTCACGACTTATCAATTCTTCGGGTATAGGCCTACAGGCTGAGATAGTCAACTCCGAAGGAGAAGTGAGTGCTCTTAAGATCACATCAAAGCAGACAGGTTTGGCAAAAGACGAGAATTATCTTTTCAATATTCAGCCGGGTGCCACAAGTGGTTCGATTGATGCAATGCAAACTCTCGGTATACATCATATTACATCACCTGCAGAGAACTCCAAGTTCAACTTAAACGGTGTTGAACGTTCAAGCCACTCAAATACATTTACAGTGGCAAATGCTTTTGAAGTAACATTAAACGGCGTAAGTGAAGAAGGCGAAGCTACTTCCGTAGGTTTGAAGACAAGCGTCGATGCTGTAGCTGACAACATCAATTCACTCGTGAACGCATACAACGGCTTCTTAAAGACTTCGGAAGAATATACCGATTTCGATGGAAAGAGGCTTACCTCAGAGCTCAAGAGTGTGACCGGTTCTTTCAAAGACGAGCTCGAGTCCATAGGTCTTGTGGCAAGCGAAGATGGTTATCTCGATATAGATAAGGCTCTTCTTTCACAGGCGCTTGATTCAGAGAACAGAAATGAGAGCTTCTCGGTTCTCAACTCGTTTAAGAACGCACTCTCTGCAAAGGCTGACAGTGCATCTGTCAATCCTTTAAAATATGTGAACAAACTTATCGTGGAATACAAGAATCCGGTGAGAACGTTCGCAGCGCCTTACGCATCATCCATTTATTCCGGAATGATGGTCGACACATTCGCATAAAAAGGACTTCCTTCATTATATAATGAAAGAAGTCCTTATTTTTTTCTCTATATTTATGTCCCTTATTCTCTTTATATATTTCCTTTGGACATTTTTTACTTGCGATTTCTAACGCTCTTCCCTGAAGTATGCATTTCCCAGGCTTCCAGGGCTCTGATTCTCAGGCTTGTTTCTTCTGCTTGTAATTATAAGCACTATTATTGTAACAACATAAGGGAGCATCTTGCAGAGCTCCTGTGTGGCTCTTGTGAGTCCCGGCATATAGATGTAAAGGATGTAAAGGCCACCGAATACAAGCGATCCCCAGATGGCGTTTGTCGGGTTCCAAAGTGCAAGAATTACAAGTGCTACAGCAAGCCATCCTCTGTCTCCGAATCCGTTGTTTGACCATGTTCCTCCAAGGTACTCCATAACGAAATAAAGTCCTCCGAGTCCGGCTATCGATGTTCCGACTACCGTTGCGATATATTTGTATTTTGAAACATTTATTCCTGCAGCATCCGCTGTTGCAGGATCCTCACCAACCGCACGAAGATTGAGTCCGGCTCTCGTCTTTGTTATAAAGAATGTTGCACAGAGCGATATGATGATCGCAATATATGTCAAAAATCCGTAGGAAAACAACAGATCTCCGATCACCGGTATTTTTGAAAGTCCAGGTATCTTTGCCTGGAAGGCGCTTGCTGTTGTCATAACGGATATCTGTCCGACTCCTCCGGCAAGCTTTGATATGGAACCTCCGAAGAAGTTTCCGAAACCTGTTCCGAAGGTTGTGAGAGAAAGTCCCACAACGTTCTGGTTTACTCTTAATGTTATTGTGAGGAAGCTGTACAAAAGTCCTCCGAGTGCACTTGCCAAAAGGCAACATATTATGGCAATGATCATTCCGACGATTGGAATCGGATTCTCGGTTGAGTTCTCGTAGAAGAATGCTCCCATAAGGCCTGCGATTCCGCCCATGTACATTATTCCCGGTACTCCGAGGTTGAGGTTTCCGGATTTCTCGGTTATGATCTCACCCGTCGCTCCGAAGAGGATTGCAATTCCCTGGCCGATGGCTTTCTGTATAAATGTAAAAATCAGTGTCATGACTAATCCTCCTTCTTGTTCTTTCTGAACTCAAGTTTATAATTTACAAAAAACTCACATCCAATAAGGAAGAAAAGCAATATTCCCGTTATTATATCCGATGCATTTTCATTAAGTCCGAACTGGGAAGCGATCTGTATAGATCCCTGCTGCATGAATACCAGGAAGAGTGAAACGATGACCATGGCAACCGGATTGAACTTTGACATCCAGGCAACTATGATTGCGGTAAATCCTCTTCCGCCTGCAATACTTGTCGATATCGTATGGCTCGATCCGTTTACTATGAGCGCTCCTGCGAATCCACATATCGCCCCGGATATCATCATTGTTCTGATGATAACTCTCTTCACATCGATTCCGGCATATCTTGCCGTATTCTGGCTCTCACCTACTACTGATATCTCATATCCCTGCTTTGTGTACTTCATGTAGATGTACACTCCTATTGTGACAAGCGCAACAAGGATAACATTGAGCACATAAGCATTTCCGAATATTGAAGGGAACCATCCTTTCTGTGTTGCCGAATTTATGATTCCGACCGTGTTCGATCCGGTTGGATTCTCCCAGAAAACGATACAGAATGTAACTATCTGCATGGCAACATAGTTCAACATAAGTGTAAACAAGGTCTCATTTGTGTTGAAATATGCTTTAAAGATCGCCGGAAGAAGTCCCCAGAGGAGACCTGCAATTGCACTGGCAACAAAGGTTACTATGAGCAAAAGCCAGTTTGGCATGCTCTCTGAAAAATAAATCATAAAAGCCGCAGCGGCAACTCCGCCCATAAGAATCTGTCCCTCGGCTCCTATGTTCCAAAACTTCATTTTAAAAGCGGGTGTAAGTCCTATTGCCACAAGGAGAAGAACCACTGTCTCCCTGATTGTAACCCACGCTCTTCGGTTTGTTCCGACCGCTCCGTCTACAATTCCCTTATAGACATCTATCGGATTCTGTCCCGTGATAAGCACTATGACAAGCGCACATACTATTAAGGAAAGAATAACGGCACCAAGTCTGATCTCCCAGGCTTTGCCAAAACTTATTCCGTCCCTTTTTGACATACGGACAAACGGCTCTTTGTTATTCATGTTTCTTTCCTCCCTTATGTCCACCCGTCATCATAAGACCAAGTTTCTCTTTGGTGGTTGTTCTCGCATCTTCAATGCCGACTACCTCACCGGCGCTAAGTACCATTATCTTGTCGCAAAGTTCGAGGAGCACATCGAGATCCTCGCCGACGCAGATAACTGCAACACCCTTATTTTTCTGCTCATTCAAAAGATTGTATATAGTATAGGAAGAATTTATGTCGAGTCCTCTTACAGGATATGCGACCATAAGCACATTCGGCTGTGATGCAATCTCACGTCCAACGAGGATCTTCTGTACATTTCCTCCCGAAAGTCTGCTTACCGGAGTATCCACACCCGGTGTGACAACCTCGAGTTTTTCCACTATCTCCTCAGCGAGATCTCTAGGCTGTTTTCTGTCTGCAAACACAGACTTTCCTTCCTTATAACTTCTAAGCATCATATTGTCGGTCAAATCCATCGATCCGACAAGTCCCATTCCAAGTCTGTCCTCAGGTACAAATGAAAGAGTGACACCGAGGCTTCTGATCTCCTCAGGTTTCTTCTCGGAGAGTTTTTCCGTCACGCCTTCAGGACTGAAGTAAAGAACTTCTCCATGTTCCATAACCTGAAGTCCCGCTATTGACTCAAGAAGCTCCTTCTGACCGCTTCCTGCGATTCCGGCAATTCCAAGTATCTCATTGCTGTTTGCAGTGAACGATGCATCTTTAAGCACTGTGACACCCTCAGTATTTTTCACTGTCACGCCACGAACTTCGATTCTCTTTTTAGGAGATACCGGCTCTGTTCTCTCTATATCGAGTGTGACCTTCTCTCCAACCATCATCTCGGTCAAAGAATCCACTGTCGCGTCCTTTGTCTCAACGGTATCGACATAGGTTCCTTTTCTGAGTACCGCAACTCTGTCAGATATCTCAAGCACCTCGTTGAGCTTGTGAGTGATGATTATTATGGATTTTCCGGCTGCCCTCATGTTTCTAAGCACTGCAAAGAGTTTTTCCGTCTCCTGCGGTGTAAGAACTGCAGTAGGCTCATCGAGAATAAGTATCTCGGCTCCTCTGTAGAGAACCTTCATTATCTCTACCGTCTGTTTTTCCGATACAGACATATCATATATCTTCTGATCCGGATTCAGATCAAAACCGTATCTCTCGGTGAGGTCGTTAACCTGTTTTCTTACCTCATCCATCTTGAGTATCGGAGCGCCTTCAAGACCAAGGATTATATTCTCGGCTGCCGTGAGTATGTTTATAAGTTTGAAGTGCTGATGAATCATACCGATTCCCAGCGAAAACGCATCTTTCGGTGACCTTATCGTCACCTGTTCTCCGTTTACGAATATCTGTCCCTCGTCAGGAAAATATATTCCGGAAAGCATATTCATAAGTGTGGTTTTTCCGCTTCCGTTTTCCCCCAAGATTGAAAGGATCTCTCCCTTTCTCAAGGTCATATTAATGTTGTCGTTGGCAACAACTTCTCCGAAACGCTTTGTGACGCCTTTCAGCTCTATCGCATTGACTTCTCCCACTTCATCCTCCTAAAAATAAAATAAAGTTTTTGTACGTTTTAAGATTATATTAAAGTTCTTATAGATGCAAGCACGGAACTGAAATAATCAGTTCCGTGCCTGTTTGGAATATATGATTTATCTATGAACTTTATTTCTCTGTGATTCCGTCGATTCTCAAATCGAATGATGGAGCAGATACAAGCTCAGACTCATGATAGTATCCGTCTGATGTAGCATCAGCATATGCTGCATAATCATCTCCGCTCTCGATAAGCTCCTCAAGAGTAGATCCGTTTACAGTAAATGTTGAAGTATCAAATACGTGGATGCTTCCGTCTGCAAGTCCTGCCTCAACCTCTGCAACCTTGTCTGCTGTTCCCTCAGCAATTGCTGCATCGTTGAGCGGTGTGATGTAAACTGTTCCGTCTGCATATCCTTCTGCCCAATCTACTGGGTTCTCAACTCCGTTCAAGTAGTTCTCAACTGCGAGTGTGTAATATGCTCCCCAGTTGTTAGCTGCTGATGTAAGTGCACAGTTTGGAGCAACTGTTGTCATATCTACGTTGTATCCTACACATGGAACTCCTGCTGCTTCACAAGCCGAAGGAGCACCTGTTGTATCTGCATGCTGGCTTATAAGAACACATCCGTCCTCGATAAGCTTTGTAGCTACTTCGTTCTCGCCTGACATATCTGCCCAGCTGTTTGTGTACTGTACTTCCATTGTTGCTGAAGGACAAATGCTTCTTACTCCAAGGAAGAATGATGTATAACCTGAAACAACCTCTGCGTAAGGATAAGCTCCTACATATCCTACAAGAGCTTCATCTTCTGTGATGTCTCCGTTTGCAATCATCTCGTTGAGCTTGAGACCTGCTACAACACCTGATACATAACGAGCTTCATAAATCTTTGTGAAGTAGTTGTGCATATTTGAAAGTCCTGATGTTGCTGCCTGATATCCTGTTGCATGGAAGAACTGAACATCCGGATACTCTGTTGCTGCCTGAATGAGGTATGACTCATGACCAAAGCTTGTTCCGAATATAAGGTTGCATCCCTGCTCAGCAAGGTCAACTGCTGCATCGTAGCAAGACTCATCCTCAGGGATTGTTGTCTTCTCGATGATCTGATCCTCTGAAAGTCCGAGTGCCTCAGCCATATCGTCGATTCCGTCCATATGTGCTGCGGTGTATCCCTCGTTCTCATCTCCTACATAGATGACTCCGACTTTGATAGCTGATGCATCTGTTGTTGTCTCAGCGCCTTCCTCTGCTGCAGCTTCCTCTGTTGCTGCTTCCTCGGTTGTTGCCTCTTCTGTTGCTGCTTCCTCTGTAGCGCTCTCTGATGTGCTTCCGCATCCTGCTACAAGTGCAGATACCATTGAAAGTGCAAGTACAAGACTAAGTGCTTTCTTTTTCATTTTGTTTTTTCCTCCTCATGTTGTTGGGTAAAAAAGAAGCCACACACATTTAAAAAGTTAAATGCACACGACTTCTTGTCAACAAACCTTGTGCGTCTAAAGTATAACATCTGACCACCTATTGTCAATCAAATTTATTAAAATTGTTTAATATTTTTGGTTTTTGATAAGCTCTGCTTATTTTTAATCTTCGTCTGGCTTATTTTTGCGTTTTTGAACGGATTTTTTATTTTTTCCAGGATAGATTCATTCTATTTTCCGTCAATATATTTCAACTATATATTTTCTTCTATGATAAAATTATAACGCAGCACGTAAATCGCGTTTTATAAACACTTCGCGATTTCAATAATATATCTATATAAGGAAAGTGAGGGTTTTTTAATGAACAAATGGACAAGATTCAATTTTCTCCCAAGTCTTCCTCTCGGTGAGGACGGACAGCGAGTTACAGCCTCAAAGGAGCACATTGAATTATCAAAGAATGCCGCAAAAGAAGGAATGGTCCTTCTGAAAAACGACAACGATGTTCTTCCTTTAAAGAAGGGCACAAAGGTTGCTCTTTTCGGTAAGGGAACTTTCGACTACGTAAAAGGCGGTGGCGGAAGCGGTGATGTCATCGTTTCCTATGTTCATAACCTCTATGACGGTATGAAGCTTTTGAAGGACAAGGTTTCAGTCTTTGAGGAACTCTGCGATTTTTATCGTGACAATGTAAATAAGCAGTATGCCGACGGAATGCAGGCAGGTATGACAAGAGAGCCTGAGGTTCCTGCAGATCTCTTAAAGAAGGCTGCCGCATTCACCGATACAGCTATAATCTCAATCAGCCGTTTCTCAGGTGAAGGCTGGGACAGAAATACTGTTATAGATCCTAACAACAAGAACATCTGGCCGCAGGAGCTTGAGTTTGCAAACCTTTCAAAGTCTATATTTGAGAGAGGTGATTTCTATCTGACAAACGCTGAGACCGCAATGGTTAAAGCTGTCACAGAAAATTTTGACAAGGTAATCGTTGTCATGAACGTCGGTGGAATGGTAGATTCCTGCTGGTTCAAGGAGAACGACAAGATTCAGTCTGTGCTCATGGCATGGCAGGGCGGTATGGAAGGTGGTCTTGCAACCGCAGAACTTCTCTTCGGATTAGGCAATCCTTCTGGTAAATTGAATGATACCTACGCCAAGGAGCTTGACGATTATCCATCCACATACAACTTCCACGAAGCTTTTGATCATGTTGATTACACGGATGATATTTATGTGGGATATCGTTATTTCCTCACAATCCCGGGTGCAGACAAAAAAGTCAACTATCCGTTCGGATTCGGACTCTCCTACACTAAGTTCGACTCTGTAGTTGTGAAGACTGTAGAGTGCGAGAAGGCCGTAACTTCCTATGTCGATGTCACAAACATCGGAAAATGCGCAGGTAAGGAAGTCATCCAGATGTACTATTCCGCTCCGCAGGGAAAACTCGGAAAGCCAAGCAGAGAGCTCGGAGCTTTTGCAAAGACCAGACTTTTACAGCCGGGCGAGACACAGAGACTTGTTCTTTGCGTAATGAAAGATCAGCTCGCAAGCTATGACGATCTCGGAAAAGTTTGCAAATCCGCTTACGTTCTTGAAGCCGGCGATTACAGTTTCTACATCGGAAATTCTTCGGTTGACGCCGCTAAGATAGATTTTGTATTCAATGTTGCTAATGATACTGTTGTTGAACAGCTCTCCGAGAAAATCGCCCCTAGCGATCTCGCAAAGAGAATGCTCTCTGACGGTTCTTATGAGGAACTTCCAAAGAAGGCTCATTTTGAGAGAAAGAATGTTCTTAATGATATGACATCCGTCGAGAGTGAGGGAAATACTCCTGCATCCCGCGCAGTTCCTATGACAAAGCTCTGGGGTGCAGAGGATAAGACAAAGAAGCTCATCGATGTGTATGAAGGAAGAGCTACGATGGACGAGTTCCTCGCACAGCTTTCCGATGAGGATGTTGCCTACCTTCTCGGTGGTGCACCAAACAACGGTGTTTCAAACACCTTCGGCTTCGGAGGACAGACAAAATACGGTATTCCTAACGTCCTCACCGCAGATGGTCCTGCAGGACTTCGTGTACTTCCGGGCGTAGGCGTAACCACAACAGCATGGCCAATAGCCTCACTTCTCGCCTGCACCTGGGATCCTGAGATTGTTGAGGCAGTCGGTGTCGCAGGAAGTGAAGAAGTCAAGGAAAACAACCTCGGCGTATGGCTCACACCTGCCATCAATATTCACAGAAGCCCGCTCTGCGGAAGAAACTTTGAGTATTACTCAGAGGATCCTTATCTCTGCGGAAAACTTGCTTCTGCAATGATAAAAGGTATCCAGAGCAATCATATTGCTGTTTCAATGAAGCATTTTGCCTTCAACGACAAGGAGACAAACCGTAAGAACAGCGATTCTCGTGTATCCGAGAGAGCCGCAAGAGAGATCTATCTCAAGGCTTTCGAAATCTGCGTAAAAGAGGCAGATCCGTGGACAATCATGTCGAGCTACAACCTTGTAAACGGCCAGAGATGTTCAGAGAACAGAGAACTCCTCGAGGATATCCTCAGAGATGAGTGGGGATTCAAAGGTATGGTGACAACCGACTGGTGGACAAACGGAGAGCATTATCTTGAGACTGCTGCCGGAAACGACGTCAAGATGGGTTGCGGTTATCCTGAGAGAATTCTTGAAGCAAAAGAAAAAGGTGCTATCTCAAGAGCAGATATGGAGGTATGTGCAAAGAGAGTACTTGAAATGATAATGAAAGTTGACTAATAACACTTTCCTGATCATATTTTGAATCATTTAACAAAAAAGAGGACTCACACCGGGCACAATTGGTGTGAGTTCTCTTTTTGTCATTCATTTTATTATGCTTTTCATTGTTTTCTTAATATGTCAACCGTGTGTGCCGAGGCACCTATCAGATCGGCTCTCTCTGCTATACTGATCTGATATTCTATAAATTTCTCAAAAGTCTCTTCGTCCATCGCTTTAAGAACCGGACGCATATAATTTGCCGCTCCATCAACCGCAACAATCTTCTCTCTTCTCATCCCTGAAGCCTCATTCAGCTCATCTATATCAGCCGGCCTCATGTATGCATACAGATCGTCCTCCGTCGGAACGCAATGGAAATCAGTGCTCAGCCTTCCGTCCTTTAAACATGCTAATACCTGATTTTCTTTAAAACCGTACATAAGCACTCCGTACTCATTCATACAGTATGCCACCATGATTGATCCGCCGGTCTTTGTTACCCTGCAGGCCTCACCCATGGCAGTCTTTCTCTCCTCGTGGGTCAAAAGATGATACATCGGTCCAAACATAAGTGTGAGGTCAAAGGACTCGTCCTCAAATTTTTTTAGTTTTAAGGCATTACCCTGGTAAGCTTTCACACTGCTTCCCTTTGCCTTAAGTCTTCCGAGGTTGTGCTTTACCGGTTCAACAGCAGTCACATCATATCCTCTGTTTGCCAGTTCGACACAGTATCTTCCGGTTCCGGCGCCTATATCGATAATGCGAATGTCCTTTTTTTCTTTTTTCGTCTCAAGTGCTTTGAGCTTCTCCTCTATAAAATGCATTGTGACACGGTATTCCACCTGGCCGTGTCTTCTTCCGAGGCGCTTTTCCTCGTTAAATTTATTGTAATAATCCTCAAGTTTTGTCATTAAATCTCTCTCTGATCTTCTTCATTACGTACCTGTAAAGGAAAGATACTGTTATAGCTGCGGCAACCCAAGCTATCTGATCCGTAAAGCATACAGCAAGATAACCGACAGTCGGTATTACAAAAAGCGACATCAGTCCTCTCGCAAAAAGCTCACTCAATCCTGCAAGCATTGAAAGTCCGCTGTATCCCAGTCCCTGAATAGTCATTCTCACAACGTTGAGTATGGCAAGTACCAGATAAAATACCGATGCGCACTTCAAGTAGAGTGATATATCGTTTAACACCGACACCTCCGAGGCGTCAACAAATATAAGCGCAAGATATCTTCCTCCGAAGAAGAGTACTATTGCTATAAATACCGAATAGATAAGGCTTATCGTTATTGCCGCCTTCACTCCCTCACCGATACGGTCAAGTTTTTTTGCACCGAGATTTTGTGAGCAGAAGGTCGCCGAACCGTTTGCGAACGCATCATATGGGCACATTGCAAGCTGTTTTATCTTTCCGACTGCCGTGTATGCGGCGACATATGCGCTTCCCAAACCGTTTACAGCCGCCTGTAGCATTACAGTTCCGATCGCTGTTATCGAGAACTGCAGTCCCATCGGAAGTCCCATCGAAAGGAGAACCTTTATCTTGTGTCCGTCGGGATCCTTCTCATAAGGTTCGAGCTTCAGAATATCAAAGTTCATTCTCATATATATAAAACATGCTATTCCCGAAACCGCCTGCGCAACAATCGTTGCAAGCGCTGCTCCGGAAACACCGAGTCCGAACACAACTATGAAGGTCACATCGAGCACAATATTCAATACTGTTGATATAACGAGAAAATAAAAAGGTGTCTTACTGTCTCCAAGAGCTCTTATGACAGCAGACAAAAAATTGTAAAGAATGGTGAACGGTATTCCGGCAAGTATTACAAATAGATATGAATATGCACCGTCAAATATATCCTCCGGCGTTCCCATCCAGGTCAGTATATTTTTACACAATAATGTTGTAAAAAGAGTTATAACGACAGCCATCACTATTGCGATATATGTCGCGTTCATAACATAGTTTCTCATCTCGGAGTATGCTTTTGCTCCGAATTTCTGTGCTATCGGAATGGCAAATCCGGAGCACATTCCAAGGCACAACCCCAATATCAGAAACATGACGGCTCCGGTCGATCCCACACTCGAGAGGGCGCTAATCCCTAAAAATTTTCCAACGATCGCAGTGTCGATAAGATTGTACATCTGCTGGAAAATATTGCCCATAAGGAGTGGAACCGAAAAACGCCATATAAGCGCCATCGGTTTTCCTACCGTCATGTCTTTAGTCAATGTTTTCTTTTCTTCCATATTACTCCGACTTATTCTTCAATCTCTTATCAAGTTTCTTTTTCAGCTGAAGCATATTTTTGTGCTCAAGCGGATGTACCACATAAGGAGCTATCTCAGCAAGCGGATCTATTACAAATTTTCTGTTTAACATATCCATATGCGGAATTACTAGATCTGCGGTCTGAATCACCGCATCGTCATACATAAGGATGTCCAGATCCAATGTTCTAGGTCCCCAATGTTCTTTTCTCTTTCTTCCCGCTTTCTGTTCCACCTCGTGTAGGCTGTCCAACAGCTCATCCGGCGAGAGAAGCGTCTCGACCTCGAGCGCTCCGTTCATGAACTTCGGCTGATCAGTTTTTCCGTATGGCTCTGTCTCTATGAACTTCGATGTCATAGTCACCTTGCAGGTGTCGAGTTTGTCGATTGCCTTGACTCCCTCATGCATATATCTCTCCCTGTCCCCAATATTTGAACCGATTGATATATATGCGACATGCCATTTTCTTGTAATGTCAACCGAGACGCTCTTCATCGGAAGTCCGATTGGAGCCCAAGGCTTAAATAGCTGTACTCGAACCTGTTTTACCTGCTGAAATTTCAAGAGCAGTGACTGTGCAAGTCCCTCTGCCGCTGCCTCTATAAGATTGAAGGTATTCTTCTGAAGAAAATCGGATGCATATTCAGCCACCTTGCCGTAGTGAACCGAATATTCCAGTTCGTCTGTGAGTCCGGCCATTCTTGTATCCATGCATAGCTCCAGCGAAAGGATAAATTTTTGTCCCAACTTGTTCTCCTCAGGAAAAACTCCATGATTAGCGAACACTTCCAAGCCTTCAAGTTTGATCTTATCCATCTTTTTCCTCCCAATTTTATCTATATCTATTACTTTATTTGTTTCTTCTGTTCTAAAATCGCTTCCGTCATCCTTATTGCCTGCACATTTTCTTTCACATCATGTACCCTGACAAAAGCATACCCCCACATTGCAGCTATAACGCTGGTCGCTATCGTTCCGGCGAGTCTCTCCTCAACCGGCACACCCAAAACGTTTCCGATGACCGATTTTCTTGATGTCCCAAGCAACAGTGGATATCCCAGTTTTTTTAACTCTTCTGTCTCAGCGATCACTTTCAGATTCTCGTCCGTCGTCTTTGCAAAGCCCACACCGGGGTCTAGTATTATCTTTCCTTTTTCTATGCCTGCTTTTTCGCAAAGTTCAAGTGTTTCTTTAAGATCCAAGCAGACATCCTTTGCAAAATTGTTGTATTTTGCCTCGTTTCTGTTGTGCATCAGACAACACGCATAATTTCCTTTTGCTATCACTTCGGCCATTTTTTCGTCCGCCTTAAGTCCCCATATATCATTTATCAGGGAGGCTCCCGCCTCTCCGCAGGCTCTCGCCACGGCGGACTTGTATGTATCTATAGATATGACGGTATCAAATCTTTTTGCTACCGCTTCGACGACCTTCGCCGTCCTCTCCGTCTCCTCCTCGTCGGATATTCTGACATATCCCGGTCTTGTGGACTCTCCTCCGATATCGATTATATCGGCTCCGTCCCTTATCATCTCCTCGACATGGGAAAGCGCCTTATCCATATTGTTCCACTTTCCTCCGTCCGAGAAAGAATCCGGTGTAACATTCAGTATTCCCATCACATAAGTGCGATTGTCTGTATCAAATTCTTTATCTTTTATTCGCACGGATTATCCCCTCACCTGAGCATAAAACTCATTTCTAAGTTCTGTGTCCGTCTCAAAGATTCCTCTTACGGTTGTCGCTACAGTCTTTGAGCCGGGCCTATTCACTCCTCGCATGGTCATACACATATGCTCTGCCTCAGACATAACCATAACTCCCTTAGGTGAAAGTTCTCTCATAAACGCATCCGCTATCTGTGCGGTAAACTGTTCCTGAAGCTGAAGTCTCCTCGCATACAGATCAACAAGTCTTGCGATTTTGCTCAAACCCACAACCTCCCCGGAAGGGATGTAAGCAACATGAACTTTTCCGTAAAACGGAAGCATATGATGTTCGCACAGTGAGTAGAAGGTTATGTCTTTGACCACGACCATTCCACTGTTTGAACCGGCTTCAGGCTTGAATCTCTTGCTCAATATCTCATCAGGTGTCTTATCCATACCGGCAAACAGTTCATTGCACATTCTGGCAATCCTGTCCGGTGTATCGACAAGTCCTTCTCTCGTAGGATCTTCCCCTATTCCTTCAAGAAAAAGCTTCACCGCCTCTTTTATTTTGTTTTCATCCAATATTGTTTCTCCACCTTTTTTAAATCTTTTACTTTTACCCTATATATTAAACATTTTTTTGTTTTAGAAAAGGGTTTTTTCAATAGTTTTTTTTTAGACAATCTTTCCGGTCCCCACTCCCGCAATCAATGTTATAATTATATTTGCAAAAAACAGGAGGTACATTATGCCGGGCTTTGATACACATTATATCTTCGGACAGCAAACTTACAAAGAAATTGATTCAAAATACATTCGCCATATCATAAGAAATCACCATACCGTATTTGGCCTCGGTCTTCAGGGACCGGATCTTTTCTTTTACGATCTTTTCGGACATGTAAAAGGCGATATAGATCTTGGCGATCTCGCCCACGACAGCCGGTGTGCGGAATTTTTGTTCTATCTTAGAGACGCACGCAGGATCTTTCCGGACGAGCGCGACAGGGAGATTGCAGAAGCCTATTTTGTGGGCTTTCTCGGGCATCACACCTTGGATTCCACCTGTCACCCTTATATTTATGCTGAGACAGACTACTCTCCGTATGTGAAACAGCCGGGTTATTTTGACAAGCATCTAAAACTTGAAACCGATATAAACACGGTTATGTTAAAAAAATACAAAAATCTTCATCCGTCACAGTTCAGGCAGGATAGAACCATTGAGCTTGATCCAAAGGAGCTTATCATAGTATCCTCGCAGCTTACTTATGCCTACAACAAAACCTGGCCAACCTTACATCAAAAAAAAGAAAGAATGCGTCGCGCAATCCTCTCTTTTCATTTGAATACAGGTCTGTTGCACGACCCGAGCGGCGAGAAGAAGCGTTTTCTTGCCACCCTTGAACAGGTGACTCCGGGTCATATGCTTTTTTCCGGTATCATTGCAAGAAACCGGTTTTTGTACAATACCGATCCGTGCAACCTTCACCACAGAGAGTGGAGCAGTCCGTGGATGCCGGATGTAGTGCGAACAGAAAGCTTTATTGATCTTTTCAATATTTCAAAGGAAAAATATTTAAAACTAATTTCCCTTTGTGACACTCTTTTCAACGCCAAGCCGGATTCCGATACCGAGAGGGAGGCGGAGCTTTCGCTCTACGACTCCATCGGCAACGTATCATACCTTTCCGGTCTTGAACCGTACGAATGAATGTTTTTGCTGTATAGACAGGTCTTACTCGTCAGCTGAAATATATTCTTTAATCTGATCGTAGATTATATTCATAAGGTTTATCCTAGCCTCAACACTTGCCCAGGCAATGTGTGGGGTGATGATGAGCCTTGTGCTGTCTTTAAACTTGACAAGCGGGTTGTCCTCGCGCATCGGTTCCACAGATAGGACATCGAGTCCCGCACCGTATATCTCATTGTTTACAAGGGCATCATAAAGTGCCTTTTCATCTACTATCGGACCTCTTCCAACATTTATAAAAATGGCATTCTTTTTCATTTTTTTGAAAGCATCCGCGTTCATTAGACCTTCGGTAGCCTCGTTCAATGGGGCATGCACAGAAACGATATCGCAGGTTTTTAAGAGTTCATCAAATTCAACCCTATTGTAGCCTTCTTTTGAGTTTCTGCCGGATGTTGAATAATAGCACATATCACATCCGAAAGTTTTTGCTATGTTATAAACTCTTTCTCCTATTGCTCCGAGTCCGATGACTCCCCATTTCATATCACAAAGCTGATGAAAATGGTTGGCAAAATGTGTAAAAAGAGTATCATTTACATATTTCTCATCTTTTACATAGGCATCGTAGTAGCTCAGTCTTTCCAAAAGATAAAACAGCATTGCAAAAGTATGCTGGGCAACCGTCTCGGTTGAATATCCTGCTACATTTCTCCAGGCAATATTTTTGCTGTCAAGGAAGTCCTTGTCGAGATTGTTTGTTCCGGTCGCGGTCACACAGATAAGCTTCAGCTTTTTTGCCTCTCCAAGTGTGGCTCTGTCCATCTTGCATTTGTTTGTTATTATAATATCCGCATCTTTGACTCTATCGGGTATCTCGCCAGGCGAGGAAAAATCATAGAGCACAAGGTCCCCAAAATCCTTGAACTTTTCAAGATTGATATCGTCCCCAACCGATTTTGCATCGAGAAATACTATTTTTTTATTGTTCATCTTCCTCTTTTACAGGCTCAACTATGGCCTTAACTCCTTTTATTTCTAATATTTTCACCATGGAATTCGTTTCGATTGTAACCCGGTCAACACTGCTTCTCGCCATCCATTCCTGGCCACCCGAGACTACTCTTCCGCTCTCCATGTTGTTATCGATTTTTTCTATAACTCTTGCGCTTTTTCCAATAGTTTCTTTATAATTGGTCTCCGTCTTTCTCGGCTTCATGTATTTGAGTGCGAACGGTCTGACCGCCCACAACAGTATTATCGAAACGATTATAAATACAAATACCTGAATCAAAAAATTGTCCGTGAACAAACTTATTATAAGAGCCGCAAGTGCTCCGCCTGCAAACCATATCGTGGCAAGACCCACTGTGACGGCTTCTGCAACGAGAAATATAATAAACAAGCCGAGCCATATAACCCATTCACCGAATCCTATCATATTTGAAATAACCATAACCCCAATCTCCTTTATTTACATTTTTTATTTTATTTCCAGTGTCTCATTTTGATAGCATATTGTGTCCTGAGAGAATATCCGTGTGTCATTTGTCGGCACCACGACTTCTCCGTCTCTTATTATAAGGGTTATCTGCATATTGTACAGACTTTCCACATCCCCCACCTTCGCGCCGTCAAACGATGATCCTTTCTCGGCGACGAGAACCGACATGCTTCTCTTCGCATCATCCGATGCCATTCTCTGCATCTGGGAGTATTCGGTTACAAATCCGGCTGATATGATACCTGTTGGAATCGCGACAACTCCGACGCCAAGCATGGCTATTATAATAGCCATTATCTTTCCCAAAACCGTCACGGGATACATATCACCATATCCGACTGTCAGTATTGTAGATACGCTCCACCACACCCCTGAAAATGCATTTTTAAACACCTCCGGCTGAGCTTCATGCTCCGCGCTGTACATCCCTAAAGATGCCGCAAGTATCAGTATAAAAATGATAAACACAGAGGATATTATCTGATTTCGTCTGTTATACAAAACCGACGTTATGACATTGAAGGAGTCATATGTGGCATTCAGTCTGAAAAGGTGGAAAATCCTCACCACTCTGAGCATCCTGAAGGCGACGAATCCGGACAAAAAGAAAAACGGAAGTATTGTTCCCAAATCTATAAGCCCGTCAAAGGATCTCAAAAATTTTCCTACGGATTTTATACGGCTCTCACCCGGATATAGATATTCCGCCGTCCATATCCTCAAAATATATTCCACGCAAAATATAAGTATTGTGATAAGTTCGATTGCCCTTAAAACCGGCATATATCTTTCCAACTGATCAAAGGTTTCAAGCAGCATTACAAGGATATTTACACCTATGACAACGGATATAAACACGTCAAAGGCTCTGCTTATAAAATCCCCTCTCTGACCGATCTGTATTATGTCAAATATTCTTTTTTTTAGCTTGACGGAAGGCTTTGTGTCCATTCCTCCATCCTCTTTTTCCATGTGAACAATTCCTTTGCTATCCTGTGTCCTTCGTCCGCAATCTCCTGGAGATGCTTTTGATTGTCCAGGTTCTCCCTTATTATATCCGGCAATTCTTTAAGATTTTTTATATCATATTTCAGATAATTTTTCCCATTCACAAGTATCTCGTCAAGATACTGTGTGCCGTCGGTACAGCTTACGGCACCGTGTCCCATAGCTGTCGGTATTCTGTCATGTATCCCGGCCTTGAATCCCGGCATGACATTCAAGAGTATCTTTGTACGATATGCAAGTTCCACGGCCTCCATATAGTTTTTCTCCGGTATTATTTTAAGGTGTTCCTCGCCTTTGCAGTGAAGCTTGTTCCACCCGTGTCCGCAGACCGTAACCGGTATTCCCGCTCCGAGCAGGATTCTTATCACCTTAGCCCTTATGGATGCCGCCGCACCCATATCCGCAAGGTAATACCTGTTGCACAACTCTGCCATCTTTTCGCCGGGATCTTTAAGTCCTTTTTCCATTATATATGAAGTCATCGTTTTTTCCAAAGTCATCTCGGGATTTTGTACCATGGAGAGGATAATATCCACTATCTCCTGCTCCACATTTTGGGGATACTTGCCCAATCTACTGTAAAATGTTTTCTCGGACGTGTAGGTTCCGGTGAACAGAAGCGGCATCTCCCTCTCCTCAAGCGGCAGTATAAGCTGCTCCTCATACCCCATCATTCCCAGTGGAAGGAATGTCGCTGATTGTATGTTGTCATAGTATTTTTCCACGTAACTCACATGATTTTCATCTATGCAGAGTACATGCTGTCTTTTTATTTTTGATGAAAGTGCTGTGTGATAGTACAGCGGATGATCAAGCAGATAGTTGTAGAACGGAGCGTCTATCTTGTCGAGACAGTATTCCCCATCGTCATTTTTCATTAATGGCAGGGTGGAATCGATATCGACCATGGCATCAAAATGCCTTCCGAAATATATCTCCAAATCCTTCGGTCTTGTGGCCGTGCATGTTTCACAGTAATGCCCCATCTCCCTCAAAGTTTTTACCATACTGTTCACGAAAGCATACATCGAATTGTAGCAAATCGATTTTGTATAAAAAAATAAGATTTCCTTCATTTTAAGCTCCTTATTATAGGGCAATAGTACCATAGGGATGCTGTATTTTCAAGGCTTTCGACGTTTTATAAAATACCTTCAAGTATCGCGCAACTTAGATAAAAATAAGGACGATAACTTGAAACCGTTTCTGTTTATGAATAAGTTTCCCGCTTCGTCCTTATCATTATCTTATGTTTTTATCTCAGTGAGAGTGCGCAATCCAATTTGCTAATTGCTCGTAATCACACTCTTATTAAAGTCTCTTGAGAAGTTCTTCTCTCTGTGCCTCATATCCAGGCTTTCCGAGAAGTGCAAACATATTCTTCTTGTAGCTCTCTACACCCGGCTGGTTGAATGGGTTTACTCCAAGGAGATATCCGCTCACACCTACTGCGAACTCGAAGAAGTAGAAAAGTTCTCCGAGGAAAAACTCGTTCTGCTCAGGAATCTTGACCATAAGGTTCGGTACGTTTCCGTCTGTATGTGCAAGAACTGTTCCGTTCATAGCGCTCTTGTTTACGAAGTCCATATTCTTTCCTGCAAGATAATTCAATCCATCAAGATCTACCGGCTCTTCCTCAATTGTGATATCCTCTCTTGACTTCTCAACATTGAGAACTGTCTCGAACATAATTCTTGCGCCGTCCTGGATGAACTGTCCCATTGAGTGAAGATCTGTTGTAAGATCAACTCCTGCAGGGAAGATTCCCTTCTGATCTTTTCCTTCGCTCTCTCCGTAGAGCTGTTTCCACCACTCTGTTACATAGTGAAGTGAAGGCTCATAGTTTGCGAGTACTTCGACTGATTTTCCTTTTCTTAAAAGTATATTTCTGACTGCTGCATATCTGAGGCAATCGTTGTCTTCGAATTTCTGCTCAAGGGCAAGCTTTCTTCCCTCTGCTGCACCTTCCATGAGTTTGTCTATATCTGCGCCGCTTACTGCGATTGGGAGAAGTCCAACTGCTGTAAGAACAGAGAATCTTCCTCCTACGTCATCAGGA
Source organism: Lachnospiraceae bacterium (assembly GCA_024695665.1). GTDB lineage: Bacteria > Bacillota > Clostridia > Lachnospirales > Lachnospiraceae > JAILHT01. The sequence goes on along the minus strand of JAILHT010000013.1, from coordinate 14,521 downwards.
ACTACAAATGTCTCGTATCCCTCTTCTGTTGAAAGGTTCTTGAGTGCTCCCTTTGCCTTGTCTGTTGTAGCATATATTCTCTTTGCAGCCTCAGTTTTTCCGTATTTCTCCTCAAGTTTTTTCTTGAAGATTCTGAAAGCGATCGCCGGCTCTGTTGTTGTTCCTGATTTTGATATGATATTTACGGAAAAATCTCTGTCTCCAACAACATCCAAAAGTCCTTTAAGATATGATCCGCTTATGCTGTTTCCTGCATAGTAGATCTCAGGAGTTTTTCTTACTTCCTTAGGGATGTTGTTGTAAAATCCATGTCTCAAGAACTCAATTGCCGCTCTGGCTCCGAGATATGAACCTCCGATTCCGATAACAATAAGCACTTCAGAATCAGACTGAATCTTCTGAGCTGCTTTTTTAATACGTGCAAACTCTTCCTTGTCATAATCTACAGGGAGATCGATCCATCCGAGAAAATCATTTCCGGCTCCTGTCTTTGCTACAAGCTCCTCTTTTGCATTGTTGACGAGCTTACTCATATTGTCCATCTCTTCCTGGCTGATAACATTTACAACCTTAGAGGTATCAAGTGTAATTTTACTCATAATGTTCTCCTTTTTTTATCCATCGACTTTGGGCTAAATATTAGCACAGTATCCCGTTTTATTCAAGTATTTCAAGGGTTTTCCTCGGTACTACGGTACCGATTTTGTTATTTATTTAACTGATTTTTTTATTTTCTTTTCTTTTTGTTTTTGATTTTTACTTTTTGGATTTTTTACATTTTTACTTTTTGGTTTTTTACTTTTTATTGACTTCTGTGTTTTGAAATCTAAAATAGTAATGAATGTATAATATTTTACTTATCTTAAGATAGGGGAAAGGATTTATCTTTTAATATATGAAAAGAATAGTTTTGACCGGTGGCGGCACCGCCGGACATGTCACACCAAATCTTGCACTCATCCCGAGACTTAAAGCTCTGGGATACGACATTTGTTATATAGGCTCATACAACGGTATCGAAAAAGGACTTATAGAGTCGGCCGGAATAAAATACTATGGTATCTCTTCCGGAAAACTCAGAAGATATATAGATTTAAAAAACTTCACCGATCCGTTTAAGGTTGTAAAAGGCCTGGGACAGTCTGTTGCCTTGTTGAAGAAATTGAAACCAAACATTATTTTCTCAAAAGGCGGATTTGTTTCCGTCCCGGTGGTTTTAGCCTCTAAAATTTGCGGTGTTCCGGCTATAATTCACGAGTCCGATATCACCCCGGGTCTCGCAAACAAGATTGCTTTTCCTGCTGCAAAAGCTGTATGTTGCAATTTTCCCGAGACCGTAAAATATCTTCCTGAAGAGAAAGCTCACCTCACAGGTTCCCCTATTCGTGAAGAACTTTTCTCCGGTGTGCCGGACAAAGCCAGAGAATTTTGTGGATTTGATTCTGACAAACCGGTTTTACTCATCATCGGTGGTAGCATCGGTTCTAAAGTTATAAATGAATGTGTACGAAATATGCTCCCAGTTCTTTTGGAACGATATCAAATCATCCATCTCTGCGGTAAGGGCAATCTCGATTCCGCTTTGAACGATACAAAGGGATATCGTCAGTATGAATACATTAGCGCAGAGCTCAATGATATGTTCTCACTCGCCGATGTGATTATTTCCAGAGCAGGCGCAAACTCTATCTGTGAGTTGCTCGCCTTAAGAAAACCTAACATTCTCATCCCTCTATCCGCTGCTGCCAGCCGCGGTGATCAGATTTTGAACGCAAAATCTTTTAAGGCTCAGGGATACTCATATGTTCTCGAGGAAGAAGCCCTCTCGAAAGAGACTCTTCTTGAGGCGATTGACGATGTGGAAAAAAACAAAGACACCTACTTAGCTGCAATGGAAAAGAGTACTATGTTGAATTCCCTTGACCAGATATTAGAACTCATCAAGAAGTACGAAAAAAAATAATTCTTATTTTATGAAATTATATGTCTCAGTCGTAGATTGTACCTACTGATAAAAAAAGGATGTCCCTTTGGATGATTTATCTTATCGCCCAAAAAGACATCCTTTATTTTTATTTCATTTAAATCAAAACGCTACTATCGCGCTTCTATTGCATTTCTGTCACAATTCTGTTGTGCTACTGTTCGATGGAACTTTTCGTATCCGTAAATTTAGCAGATTTCCGCACCAGACGGCATCTTCTTTTCAGGAACCATAAGTGAGAGTTCTCCGTTTGCATCCTCTGCACACAAAAGCATTCCCTCAGATAATATACCTGCAAGCTTGGCCGGCTTAAGGTTTACCAAAACCATTACTTTCTTTCCGACCATCTCCTCCGGCGAATAATACTTTCTTATTCCGGATACAATCTGCTTTGTCTGATTGCCAATCTTCACCTGTGAGCAGAGAAGCTTTTTGGACTTTTCGACAGCTTCGCAAGCAACAATTTCTCCGACTGCAAACTGCAATTTTCCAAAATCATCTATGCCTATCTCCGGTCTGATTTCAAGGTCGATAGCATCATCTTCTTCGGTACCGTCATTCTGCTCCACCTCGATGCCGAGTCTTTTCTGCTCCTCGATAAATTCCTTCTTCTGAGCTTCTTTAAGTGCATCTATCTTAGGCATTATCTCCTTAGCATCAAGTCTCGCAAAGAGGATCTGAGGTGCATCGGTCACCTTATTTCCGTTCGCATAGAGTCCGAATTTGTCACAATCGTCAAAATCTCTGATGTCTGTATTAAGCTGATCCACTATCTTCTCAGCTGTTGTAGGCAGGAAAGGATGTAAAAGTGATGCTCCTATGGTGATTGATTCCACAAGATTGTACAAAACTTCAGCAAGTCTGTCTTTCTTTGCCTCATCCTTTGCGAGATTCCATGGTTCGGTCTCATCTATATACTTATTACAACGACGGAACAAAGCAAACACTTCCGTGATACTGTCTGCAACACGGAGGTTTTCCATCTTCTTTCCAATCTTTCCGATTGTAGCTGTCACAGTAGCTTTGAGATCATCATCTACGTCCTCTTTCACACCAGTACTCTTGACAACACCGTCAAAATACTTATTGCTCATTGATATTGTTCTGTTTACAAGGTTTCCGAGAACATTTGCAAGTTCCGAATTGTATCTCTCTATTACGAGATCCCAGGTTATTATACCGTCATTCTCATAAGGCATCTCATGTAATACAAAGTATCTTGTCGCATCAAGTCCGAACAGATCAACCATGTCATCCGCGTAGATAACATTTCCCTTTGATTTACTCATCTTGTCTCCGCCCTGAAGGAGCCAAGGATGTCCAAATACCTGCTTCGGAAGCGGAACATCAAGTGCCATAAGGAATATCGGCCAATAAATGGTATGGAATCTGACTATATCCTTTCCGATAAGGTGCAAATCTGCCGGCCAAAGTTTATTAAACTGCTCTGTGGATCCATCCGGATCATATCCTATACCTGTAATGTAGTTTGTGAGTGCATCAAGCCATACATAAACAACATGCTTAGGATCGAAATCAACAGGAATTCCCCAACTAAAACTTGTTCTCGAAACACAGAGATCCTGAAGCCCCGGTATAAGGAAGTTGTTCATCATCTCATTTTTTCTTGAGACAGGCTGGATAAATTCAGGATGTTCATTTATATAATCTATGAGTCTGTCTGCATACTTGCTCATCTTGAAGAAGTATGCTTCCTCTTTTGCAGGCTTTACTTCTCTGCCACAGTCAGGACATTTTCCGTCCACAAGCTGTGACTCTGTCCAGAATGACTCACACGGAGTACAGTAAAGTCCCTCGTACGCACCTTTATAGATATCTCCTTTATCATAAAGCTTTTTGAATATCTTCTTTACGCATCTCTCATGATCTTCATCAGTTGTACGTATGAATCTGTCGTATGAAGTTCCAACAAGATCCCATATTCTCTTTATCTCTGCAGCGACATCATCTACGTATTCCTTTGGAGTCACTCCGATTGCCTCAGCCTTCTCCTGTATCTTCTGTCCGTGCTCATCTGTTCCGGTCTGAAGATATACATCATACCCTTCTGCCTTCTTATAACGAGCTATCGAATCAGCCAATATAGCCTCGTATGTGTTTCCTATATGCGGTTTTCCCGAAGCGTATGCTATCGCTGTTGTTATGTAATATTTTCCTTTGTTACTCATGATTTTTTATATCCTCTCAGCTTATTTTATCTTAAGCTTCTCACAAAGCTCCTTTTGTTTCTCGGAATCTGCATCAGCATGTGTCCATCCGAAAATCTTTTCGTTTCCTTCAACATCATATCTTGGAATGAGATGCATGTGAAAATGAAAGACTGTCTGTCCTGCCGGTTCCCCATTGTTCTGCACTATGTTGAATCCATCACAGCCCAATACGTCTGTCATATGCTTCATCATCTTTTTCGCAAGTTTTATAACCGAAGCCGCTTTTTCGTCCGGAATCTCGTACATGTCTGCATAATGCTCCTTCGGAAGTATAAGCGCATGTCCTTTTGTTGCCGGTGAAGCGTCGAGAATCACATTGAACTCGTCATCTTCATAGATTGAATTTGTCGGTATAACGCCGTTGGCCAACTTACAAAAAATACAATCATCTTTCACCATTTGTCTACCTCTTTCCTAATCTAATCCATTCTCTGAGCGAAACAAATACATGATATCCGTTTCAAATCAAACTTTGTTCTCACATAAACTGAAAGAACGAGTCGAGCATTCGAAGTGTCTTGAAATTGCCCTTGGCCGTCATGTCTCCTGTCATAAACGCCCTCTGGAATGTCATTCTTCCTGATGTTATCTCATCCATAAGTTCCTCTGACAATTTTCCGTAAACGTCCACATTCTCATCGTTTCCGTAATAGCACTCAAGTTCATCCCCGTCAATCCTGATAACAAGACCTTTTTCTTTTCCTTTAATCATAAGGTAATAACTTGCCTGCATTCCCTGCTGTCCGTTGAAGTGGCTCTTTAGATCATTTATATATTCCATGCCCTCTTCCGTTTCGCTTTTTACCATACGATCTCTGAAAAGGGATGCCAATTCTTCGATATCCTTCTTTTGTGTCTCAACATATGTGTCATCTGAGACATATTTCGAAAGCTGCTCACTTTCCTGTGGAGTGAGATCTAACGACTGAGTTCTAAGGACACTTCTCTTTACAGCCTGATTACTTGTAGGAAGACATTTTATCTTCTGAGATATTGTTCTGTAAAGGTTTTCTGCCTTCTTCTCAATGATAAGCGTGTATTCCTTATTCATCTCAAAGGCGAGCAAGTCATCAACGTAACCGCAAAGTCCGCTGCACAGCTGTCCCCCGAGAATCTCCCAGGCATTTTCAAGAGTGAGAACTCCCTCTCTCTCTCCGTATGTCGTGGACATGACTACAGGTAGCATATATGTCTGTGCTATCTTCTCTTTGTCCGCATACATCCAACATGCATCGAGAAACTGTTGCATAAAGCCACCGATTCCAAGCCATTCCACGGTCGTAGCAAGTATTATTGCATCTGTGTCCTTAAAGGTCTGTGGCAACAAAGCAATCTCGTTCTTATGCTCATATATATTATAGCGCTCGACCGTAACACGCAGTTCTTCGAGCACCTCTTCCATCTTCTTTAAAACATAAAGGGTGGGATCATCCAATATCCCTCGTCCGCCATAATAAATGTTTATCTTCATGACATTTCCTTTCCCGGCAAAACATATCATTCTTAAGTATATTGATTTTTTGTCTTAAAATCAATTACTTTACCGATTATAGCACCAAGTACGATTCCCGTCACAAGCCCTGTTATATGGCAAACGTTGTCTATTCCGTCCGTTGTAAAACCGTAGTATAAGCTTAGAGCGGCCATGAGTGTAACTCCCCTGAGCCTCAAATCTCCCAATCTTCCTTTATTTATTATGATTATAGGGATGAGCGCCCCTATTACTCCAAAGACTGCTCCACTAGCCCCTGCAGATATTACATAGTCCTTCGTGTACATCATAACCTCATACGAGACAAGATTAGCCACTATACCGGAGGTAAAATAGATGATAAGGAGACTCAGATGCCCTATTACAGGCTCCAATCTAAAGGCCAAAAGAACAAATATGAGCATATTGTTTATGAGATGTTCAACCCCAAAATGCAAAAACATCGCCGAGAACAGTCGCCATGGCTCCCCGTCCACATCCAATGCACCCGGATACATTGCTCCATTCACATACATATACTCATTGTTCATTGTATAGCCACCCATTTCCAACACCAGGAATATCACTATGTTGAGCATAGTAATTATTATGGTTATACGATATTTTTTCAGTAACTCCTTTTTGTCTTCCACTCCCATTATGTTATCCAATCATTATATGATTTAGTTATACAAAAATGCTGTATACACTACGAATAACATTATATAAATAAATACTCGCAATCTGCAAATTTTATTGTGTCATTTTTGCTCAAAATAACTTCTTCCTTATAATTTACCTCTTTTCCGTTCACACTCGTCCCATTTTTCGAGTTTAAATCGGCGAGAATATACTCCCCCTCTTTTCTTTTTATGGTTGCATGTTTCCTGCTCACGGCGCTGTTCAACAGTATTCCGTCCGCAAGCCCTGAACTACCGAGTATAAAATCATCTTTATCTATTACAAAACTGCTCTCATCGTCATATCCCCTGTATATCAATCGTCCTACTATCTCAGGGCAACCAGCCCCGAGCAGAACCGTTTTCTCCCCCTCATAGACCTCTTTTGTTGGTTCAGCCACATAAAGTGGTTCAATATCCAAGGTATAACGTTTCCTTTTTTCTTTATCCTGCTTTTTTTTGAACAGTCTTTTACCGTAATCTTTTATCTTATTTATCAAAGCATTATTTGTTATTCCATTATCCTCCGACGAATACACATATATCTGCCTGTCAGCGTCAGGCTCCTTTTCTTCTTCCCTATTTGCATCAATGCCCGCTTCCGTGCTATCTGATTCAAGGATATCTATCAGGTCCCCGATATAGAGATTTTCCCTTCTGCTTCTCTCATATACCTCATAGCATTTTCTCACTTCTTCGCTATCACTGTGATCCATCATCGTGAGGAAATACTCAAAAAAAGCATTCATACCTTCGGAAAAGTCACCGTCCCAAAATGGTTTGTAGCAAAATGCCGTTCTTTGATCCGAAGATGAAATATATATCTCACTCGGTGCCAGGCTTATACTGTTCTCATCCAGCATATATCTCTCGCATTTTTGCAAAACTTCCTTCAGATTTATCAATATATTCTTTATATCTGCTAGTTTCACTATTCTCCCGCTTGAATAGTCATCAAATGCTCTGTAACCGCTTATATCATACCAATATTGTTCAAATCCTTGCGCTGCTATAACTTCCATAGGTAAAAGTCCCTTTATGTTATTCTCCTGAACCATATGGATATCATATTTGTCATAGATCTCTCTTCTTTTCCACAGCATATAGCTGTGTCCGTTACTTTTTACATATTCGGGATTTGTGACCATGTCCGTATTTTTCTCCATATTATCTGTCCCCCATTATATTTCTTCCAACATCCAACCATCTTTTCATTTCCACGCAATAAGAGCTATCCCAACTTATTGTGCCTTCTGCCTTTACCGTTTCGTGTAAATCTATTGCCGCATTTATCATCATAAGTGTGATTATCAAAACCATTGGAACCAACACTGCGGCTTCCAAGGTGACAGAAGCTCTCAATGCCATATCTTTACCTTGTTTTTTCCTGTAGCCTCGTGATGTACCTACGGTTTTATTTACAAAAACAAAGGCGATTATCATTGCAACGGTCGTAAATACTACCCATATACATCCCTCCAATCCGAGGGTGCATCCCAACATCGTCAGCATACATACATCCCCGGCTCCGATGCATTTTCTATTCACAATATAGATTATCAACGCACAAATCGCCGGAATCATCGATAATAGGAGTTCCTGTGATACATCGGGTTTTACCCCAATCAGCCATACAATAAAATAACCCGCGACTAACGGTGCCGATATACTTCTGTACTTTATATCTTGATAAGCAAACACCATTAATACCATCAACAAAAGAATTCTCATTCCGTATCCCCATAACATTTTTTACAAGGGTGTCTGTCCCCAACCTCATCAATCGTCACTCTGTATACTGTCCGCTTCAAGCTTGGGCAGTCCGTACTCGAGTGATATTTATCTCCATAGTCGGTTATGAAAAAAATGTCATTATCCCCTTTCACACAATTGCATTTTTTATATTTCTCTCCGTTTTTGTTCCTTTTTCCACTGATATCAGACGCTTTTACCGCAGATATCGACAGATCAAGTGTACTGCACCCGGCTGTCTTGTGGTATGCGTTCCCATTCGGTGTAATATATACGTACTCAGCCGCCTTGCTTTCTCCGAAATCCTGCCATCCTGTCCACAATCTGGCAGTTGCACCTGTGTTTACATGGAAAACTCTCCTACCTAGATAATCTACCGGAAATGTAATTCCATAAGTAGCCACAAGGTGAAGCCTGTCGTCTTCCAGATAAGAATCTGCGAGAGATACGCCCCACAAGCCTCCGTCAATCCACTCCTCCAGCCCTCCGGCCCAGTACATTTCCATCATTAACTGCGTCTTTGAAAAAGAATCCCAGCTATCCTTATTGCTGCTGATAGCCGTCAATCTTACAGTTTTTCCGAGGCATTCCGTGACCTTTGACTCCACTGTCATCACCCTGAACATAAACAGGAAAAAGGCCAATATTATTATGTATACCGGTATAGCCACTGCCGCTTCGATTGTCATTGAAGATCTGATACCGGCAAAAGGCAGAGATGTCACACTGTTAAATGCAATATCAGTAGCTGCTTTGCTTTTATCTTTAGCTATATTGTATGCTGTATTATTTAATGAAGAGTTTTTGTGAAATTCGGTCTTTGGTAGAGAATTTAGATTTAATTTGTATAGTAAGTTATGAAGTTCTTTCGATAAAACAAAAATAGTGACATCCCCGCCTTTCACCGGTATCAGTAGTATTTAAAACATATTGTTTCCTTCATGTCGTAGTAGCCCGGATTTGAGAAATCAAGAGGCATCAGATTAAAAAAGACCGTAGGCGCCGTATATGAACATTCGCAAGTAAACGACGTCATCATATTGTCCATCCTTGCATATTCAAATCCTGATGCTTCCATTCTCCTTTCAATCACATCAAGCATCCTATATGTTGTATGCGTAATATCGCCAAGGATAATCCCCGCACATAGAAAATCCTTATATGAGAGACCATTTTCGGTTTCTTTTACGGTATTTAATGTGAAGAATGAAGTTCCTATCTCTGAAAACGTGGTGTTCCATGTTTCATCCGACTTTACAATCTCCACCTTTTTTCCCGCAGTCAGTGCTCTGACCTCCCGAAGTGACTCGGCGGTACACCAGGCTGACAATATCCCTGCTTGTACAGCAGTTGCTGCTTCCGGTGAACCCAAAATTAGCGTTATTGCCGTTGCAGCTGCCAATGCCTCCTCCTGTTTGGCTTTTGCCGTTGCTAAATAGCATGCATTTACCGCTTCTCTCTCTGCAAAGATGCATAATAGCACCCTTTTTAGATTCTCTTCGTCACTATATTTGGTACATGCGACATATTCCATCTCATACTGTATTGCTTTGTTGTCTGAGGTATTATCTCCTCCGATAGTGTCTGTATAACAATCAAGATTTTTTGAGCAAAAATATGTAAGAATCGCTCTGTCATATATAGCCTCATCCCCGCAATCTTTTTTTGTACCGATATTCAGTTTTCGTTTTTCTATGCAGTCCTCCTCTTTGAGTTGTAACTTGGATATACTCTCCGGGTTGTCTGTCATAAGCGCTAAAAGCCCGGCTTCATCCAACCCGGAGATCTTCTTTAGAACTGTGCTCAGCGACGAATTATCTTGTTGATTTGCCATTCGTCTTATCTCGCGCTTTATTCCCCCGGAGTTGTTATCCTCACTTTCCGGATTGGCCTGTTCCGTAGTTTCTTCTGTTTCTTCTGCTTCATCGGCCGCTGCCCGCTCTGCTTCCTCCGCTGCCTCTATGTATTCAACAGCTATATCTACACTGTCTTTTTGAGATCCGTTATAATAGTTTTCTTCATCTGTTTTCACATCCATCGACTCATACTTGTCTTTTAAGCCTTGGAGAGTGCTTTCAGTGAGTTCCTTTCCCACATAGCTTCGAAGTTCCTTTACAAACGGTATCCCGCTGTCATCTGTCATTAGTTCATAGTCCTTAACATCTGCATATCCCGGTAACAGCTTAAACAGGGAATGCTCGCTGTTACCGTTAACTTCCTCGCTCATATAGTCGTATATCGTATTTTCAACCCTCGTTTCCGAGAATTTTCCGTTTAGACCGGCATCCAATGCCAGAAATCTAAAATTGTCATACAGAAACGGTTGATATTCCGCGCATTGTGACTCGACCGCAAGATTTGAGTATACAGTTACATCTTTCCGCGCTAAATATATTCTAGCGGATTCTAACATCACCAAGACCAGAGATACAACCGTAATCAACATAAGCGCCACATAGATTGTCATTGAAGCCTTAAGGCCGGTTCTATATCTTCGAAGCATTGGTTCCTATTTTGCTCATTATAGATGTAAGTGTAGTTGTTATTCCCGTTTTGAAGGCAGCCACCAAGGCTATCAAAACAACTATCAGAAGCACGATTTCAATAGAAATTGCACCGCGATTGTCACCTGCAAGATCGCAAAGTCTTCTTTGCAATTCAAATTTTGCCCCTATTAATGTACCAATTATCTTCTCATTTACTGAATTTCTCATGTCTTTCAATCTGTTATACACAACGTATCCTCCTTAACCTTTTTTATATTCATCAACTTTTTAGATATTCATGGATGAAAAAGCCGGATATACAGTGACAACAAGAATTATTGCAAGCATCATAAACATAGGTATCATTAGTTTTGTCCCGGCTTCTTCTCCCAGCTTTTTTGCAATATTTCTCCGCTCATCATACGCATGTTCGGACTCTTCATACAATAATTTGCCAAGATGTTTTCCTCCATGCCTTAGATTCTGTGTTATCAGAGAAGAAAACCTCCTGTATTCCCTGACATTGCACCTTTCCCCCAACCTGACAAAAGCTTCATATTCACTCATCCCATTGGTCATTTCCGATTCCACGCGTTTGAGTTCCGCTCCCGCAAAGTCATTCTTATTCCGGCCGTTTGCTATCATATCTACGGATTTCCTCAAAGACATTCCGGCACCCATCAGAAGCGAAAACTCATTTACTATCTCAGGGTAGGATAATTTTAAACTAAGCTTCCTCTTGGCTTCTGTCCTTCTTTTTCTCTCTTTTAGCTCATATCTTATCAGTACAATTAGTGCAACTATTGCCACAATTATAAATGTCATATCCGTTCGTTTTCCCTCATACCAGGTAAGCTCAAGTTCCTTGTCTCCTATACTCAATGTACCCGGCAGACTTATCTCATTCCCTGCGCCGGTTTTTACGGCCTCCGACATAACATCCTCCAACTCCGCTTCAAGTTCCTCCTCGAGCGAAAAATCAGGCTTTACGACCACAAATGAAAACTCATGTACCCGTTCCGTGTCACCGCACTTTAGAACAACAACGGCTTCTGTTTCGCTTTGATCTTCAATATCTTTTGCCGCGTCCCTGTCATACTCTCCGTTTGCGGCTATATATGTGTAATCACTCAGACTCCACTCTGCCCTCACCTTGCCGTTCACATAAATATTATTCATGATCACATCCGATGAAATATCATACATACCTGTGTTTTCGCCGCAAAATGTTTCTTCAATCTCTCTCACGGCACTGTCTAAATACTCCCTCTCCTCTGTTTCCGACAGTTTTTCTTCCGGAATCGTAAGTTTAAACGAATCGTTCTTATATACTTCTTTCCCATTTTCAAAAACCTTCAGCCCTTTTATTATTTGGCTGTCACCCGATCCGTATTCCGGTCTGTCAATATTCACCCCATATCCCTCCGTTTTATGTATTTCTAAACCTCAATATTTGAAAGTTTCAGTGCCAAGAGAGCTGCTACACAATATATAACCAGCATTCCACTCATTAAAATAATGCCAAAAGCATTGTTGTAGAGCGGTTTTAGGTATTCTGTCGACTGTAGTGTCAACATAACCATAATTATCACCGGCATAACACACATCATTTTTGCCTCTAAAATCTTATCTGCAAGAAATGTCTCTATCTCCTGCTCTGCCTCCTCTTTTTCTTCAAGGACGCGAATAGAATTCCTTATTATCTGTATGTGGTTTCCGCCACTTTTCCTTGCAAAACTCATTATTCTTGCGAATCCGATGATGTCTTTATCTCCTGTTCGATTGGCAAAATCGTAAAGTGACTCCTCAGCCGACACCTTGAGATTCAGCCTTCGCATAATCCCCCCGGCCTCAACCCTTATGTCCTCGTCTTCCCCATAGAGAACGGAAAGTTCTCTTTCCGTCTCTGCGAATGCCTTTTCCATCGAATATCCTGCCTCCAGGGCATCCGCCAATAGTCTCATCATCTCGCGAAACTGCGCTCTTAATGCCTTGCTTCTTTTTGCCCCTTTCTCCCTCTTCTTTAGCCTATAGAAAATAGGTATCGTCACAAGGATAAGAATCATTCCGTAATAAGACCTGTATACAAGCCATGCTATGATAAATGCTGCTGCCATGCCCTTTGCAAAAACCTCCAAGTTCTCATATACAGTTAATCTTATAATTCTGTAATCAATGATATCCCTGACATTTTCAGTTTTTCCGTGTGAATCATGTCTCCAACCTTTTCCCATCTTCCGCTTACCTTTTCATCTTCAATCCCTGTCTCCCTAAATTCATAAAGCCTATTCAATACTACTTTCCCGTCATAACAGCCTTCTACCTCGGATATTTCATATACCTTTCGGCTTTTGTCTCTCATTCTGACCAGATGAACCATAACATCTATTCCGGAGGCAATCTGGCCCCTTATAGCTTCTATTGGAAGCTTTTCTCCGGCTGTAGCAACCATTACCTCAAGTCTAGAAAGAGCATCAACCGTGCTGTTTGCATGTCCTGTGGACAAGCTTCCCGAATGTCCTGTATTGAGTGCCTGAAGCATATCCAAAGCCTCTCTCCCCCTGCACTCACCGACTATTATCCTGTCGCCCCTCATAATAAAAAAGTGAATGTGAAAACGCCCAGAACCGGGCAAAGAAAAAAGGAGGTTTGTTTACCCCCTTAAACCCCCTGCTGTGTGCCATGATATCACACTTCTGATTTTCTGACAAGAGAAAAATACAAAAAAAGAAGGCGGCAGGAATTACCCTTGCCGCCCCTTTTATATTCAAACACCCCACCGCGCATGGCTGCAGTGAAGCATCCGAACGCATTACTTGCGCCTGGTGTATGCCAGAGATATCCATCCGGCTCCACTCTTCAGTTTGCCCCATTTGCCATCGGAGGATTCATCCACGATGGTGTAGACCTCGCCTTTTCTGACCTGCGTCTCGATTGCCGAGTTCGTTGTAGGTTTTCTTCTGACATTCAGCACGCTCGCCGTGATCATGACCGTGTAGGACTTCTTCGCCGGTGTGACTGCCGCCTCTGAAACCGGATACACCTTCACTCCGCTCTCATCGAATACCGCGTAGCCAGGATGCTCATCTGCAGCCTTTTTAGCATTCGACAGTTTCTTGTATGCTCCGACCTGCGTCTTTGCATCATTGGCCGTCTTGCGCACTCTGTAAAGCTGACTTGATGCCGTTGTACTTCCGGATCCGGAACTGGATCCGCCAAGTCTTGCGGTCACCTTCGCCGCGAGGTCATCCATTCTGGCCATGAGCCAGTCTCCAGGACAACTCTTATTCGCGTACCATCTGTGAACTGTCAGAAGCATCTCGTCCGACTTCGGCTCATAAGAGAGAGCCTTGTTCTTATTGCTGATCCAGAGCAGTTTCTTCTTGCCGTTTCTCTTGCAAATATCAACGCAGAGGTCGACCAGTTTGTTGTAGACCACATCCCTGAACGCATATGGAGCCGTTGCATCGGATGCGCATTCGATCGTGACTGCTCTCTGATCGTTTGCACTGGACGAAGTACACCATGATCTGTTCTTTTCCTCTACATACATTCCGACTCTACCATCTCCGCCGATGCCGTAGTTGCAGGATGCCTGCCTACTTGTCGGTGCGAAGATGTTGCCGAGGGTCTCAACACTGCACTGGCCTACAACGCAGTGAGGCGAGATCCTGTCGATGCTATGAGTTCTCTGCCCTGAATGATTCGGACTGAGCCTTGTATAATTCACTAATGAACTATTACTCATCGTCATCATCTCCTTTTCCGTTTGATAATTCATCGAGAGCCTCTTCGTTCAACTCTTCGATGTTTGTAATGTCTTTCTCTTCCATGGTCTTATCCCTCCACTTCAGGTATGCCTGCGAGACTTGTGAGCAGAGACAATACACCGGCAAGAGCGGATGCGCTTGCTACGG